>CAIXRL010000318.1 GCA_903921835.1 Candidatus Eiseniibacteriota bacterium
CGCCGCCGCCCTCGGGGTCCAGCACGATGCGCCTGCCGTGCAGCGCGCCGCCCGCGATCGCCACATAGCGCGGCGGCCAGGCCGTGTCGGCGCCCCAGGCGCGGAAGCCGGCCAGGCGCGGGGCGTGGAAGGCGCCGTCGGCCCCGGCGCGCTCGGCGAGCAGGCCGTCACGGTTGATCGCAGTGACCAGCGGGCGCGCGCCACCGGTGCCGGGTCCGTCGCGCAGCGGCGCGTCCGCGGGCATGCGCCGCGCGAAGCCGATGCGCGTGCCGGGGGCATCCAATGCGAGGTGGCAGTCCATGTCGAGAAGCAAGGGCGTGCCGTCGCCGGACTCCTGGTGCGCGTCGGTCTGCAGCTCGAGGCGCAGGCGCCTCAGCTCGCGAGCCGCACTCTGGAACCTGAAGTAGGCCCACGCGACGCCGTCGCTCGCGTCCACGGTGGTGTCCCGAGGCTGCAGCGTGCGCGGCTGGACGACGTGCACCCGTACCCACGAGTTCTCGTTCCCGGTGAAGGCGACGTGGTGCGAGTCGAAGAGCCGCACGCGCAGCGGCACCAGGCTGCGCGAGGGCGGCAGCTCCGCGGCGGGCACGTCGGCTTCGGGGACGACGTCGAACGCATTCGCCAGCGTGAACGCCTGCCGGCGTGCGCGCGAGCTGCCCTCGGCGGCGAGTCGGGCGACCACGCTGGCCTCGTGCGGGCCCGCGGGCAGGGGATCGGACGTGAGCGCGGTCACCTCGTCGCCGGCCACCGATGCAGGCACCTCGGCACCGTCCATGCGCACGGTTACGCCGTCGAACGGCCCGCGGATCCTCGCCCGCACGGCGACGCGGCCCTCGCCGGGATCGTCGCGCGGGTAGCGTTCCGACGCGTCGCGCCGCTGTTCCACCCACACGCTGTCCACCACCGGCACGTGCCGCGAGAAGTACCGCACGATGCCCAGGTCCAGCGCCTGCGCCTCGAGCTCGCGCGCCTCTGGCGTGCGCAGCTTCGCCTCGACGTCGGGGTCGGTGAGGTAGCTCGACTCGGTGAGCAGCGCCGGCGCGTCCACGCCGCGCACGACGGCGAAGTTGCCCGGCACCAGCCGCTGCGTGGCGATGCCGATGTTCCGCACCAGCGAGCGGTGCACGTCGGTGCCCGCGTCGTACGACGGGCCGTCGTCCCCGAGCTTGTAGTAGGTCTGGGTCTCGTTCACGTCGTGCGCGCCGGCGGGATCGGCGTTGTGGTGGATGGAGACGAACAGCTCGGGCGAGAACGCGTTGGCGCGCCGGATGCGCTCGGTGAGGTCGCCCCGGAGCGTGCTGTCGGCGGGCGTGAGGAAGTCGCGGTCGTTGCTGCGTGTCAGCAGCACGCTGGCGCCCTGCGCGCGCAACAGCGTGTCCAGCGCCAGCGCCACACCCAGGTTGACCTCGGCCTCACTCAAGCCGCCCACGCCGATGCAGCCCTTGAAGTAGCCCCCGTGCCCGGGGTCGATGGCGATCCGCCGGCCGCGTAGTGGTGCCGCGTCGCTGTCCGGGAGCGAGTCGCGCAGGGCGTCGTAGCCGGCGGCGGGCCGCGGATGCGCCGCGACGGGCTGTCCGGGCGCCGCGGGCGCGCGGGCGGGCGCCGATCCGGGCGGCGGCACGGGCCCGCGGCCCACGTGGGCGCACCCGGCCACCAGGAGGAATGCGGCACCTGCGGCGATGAACGCCGGAAGCGGCCGGCGCGCGAACGAGGCGCGCGTCGGCGAACGGTGCGTCCTTGCGACCGTGACGGGCATGCGTGCAGGCTACACCCGCGATTTTCGCGGCGGCAACTTCCGCCCGCCAACCGCTGTTCACGAGGCTTTGGTCTTGCCTGCCCGGACGCGGGCGTGCTACCAGTTTGCGCTCGGCATTCCGAGCGCACCCGAATACGGTCTTCCCGCCCCGGACCGCCGCGCCCTGCGCGCGAACGCGCTCGCGGGCTGCCGCCGCCCGAATCCTGTCGGTCCCTGGAATCGCACACGGAGGTCGCACACATGAAGCCTCGCACGATGCTGGTTGCGCTCGCGGCGCTGGCGCTCGCCGTCGCGGTTCTGGGCACGGGCTGCTCCTCCGCCGGCGGCGGCGCGAAGCGCGAACTCGTGCTGGGCGAATACGGCTCGCTCACGGGCAGCGACGCGACGTTCGGCCAGTCGACGAAGATGGGTGTCGAGCTGGCGGTCGCTGAGCTGTTGCGGGCGAAGGACGGCAGGATCGGCGGGCTGCCGGTGCGGGTCGTTTCGGAGGACGACCAGGGCAAGCCCGAGGAGGCCGCCAACGCCGTCCAGAAGCTGCTGAACCAGGACCAGGTCGTCAGCGTCATCGGCGAGGTCGCCTCCTCGCGCAGCCTCGCGGCCGCGCCGATCTGCCAGCAGGCGGGCGTGCCGATGGTGTCCCCGTCCTCGACCAATCCCAGGGTCACGGAAGTGGGCGACTACATCTTCCGCATGTGCTTCATCGATCC
>CAIXRL010000319.1 GCA_903921835.1 Candidatus Eiseniibacteriota bacterium
CCCAGACCTGGTCTCCACCAAATCGAGAGGCTCTTCCCTGTAAGGTACTCGCGCCGCCGCACTTTGGCAACATTTCGAGCGCAGTAGAGCGGCACTACGCCCGCAGTTCAGCCCTGCGCGTCCTCGACTTCCTCGCCCCGTGGATCGCCTGCTTCTGCGGCTTCTTCGGGATCCTCGTAATCAGCACACGCCTCGTCACGGGACTCGTCTCGCTGGCGCTCTGCGCGCTGCTGCTCTGCCTGCCAAGAGGCGGCAGCCGATGAGCGAGAGACTCGAAGCCGTGCGCCTCGAGGAGTTGCCGACTGTCTTGGACGCCGAGCAGGCGCGGGCAGTCCTGCGCTGCGGCGAGAAGAAGCTCAGCGAGCTCCTCAAGTCCGGGCGCCTCGGGCGCTTGAACTACTCGAACACCACCCTGATCGACTCCCGCGAGATCCGGCGCTTCCTGCGTCAGGAGACCGCCTTCGGCCATGACTGAGTACCGCGAGAACGCGCTCGTCTACGAGCGCCGGAGCGAGAGCTGCGCCGCGGAGCTCAAGAAGGCCGAGGACGCCGGAGACCTGGACGCCGTCGAACGCTGGCGCGAGCTCATGCGCGCCACCTACGCCGCCCGCGCCGCCGAGAAGGCCGCGCAGACCGGCCGTTGCGACGGCATGAAGCCCGCCCCGGTCACGCCGGGCGTGGGGCGTGCACAGCAGGAGGAGAAGTGAACCTCCTGCTCGCTCACGGGTCGCCGACTGGATACCTCTACAAGAGCCACGGGTGTCGGTGTCCGATATGCCGCGCTGAGGCTCACGCTGACTACGCTCCCAACCGGGACCACGCTGCCGAACTGCATCGGTCCTGGTACCAGAAGAACCGCGACGAGGTGCTCGCCAAGCAAAAGGCCTATCGGGACGCACACCCAGAGGCTGAGACCGCTCGACACGCCCGCTGGCGGAGGGAACACCGCGACAAGATGAGGGAAGCGGACATCCGCTACCGCCTGGCGCACCCCGAAAGGCTGGCGGAGAAGAGCCGGCGTTTCCGCTCCGAGAACCCCGAGATCATGGCAGCTCGCGACCGCGAACGACGGGCTCGCAAGAACAACGCCCCCGGGTCACACACAACCGCCGACGTGCGCTCTCAGTACGAGAGGCAGCGCGGCAAGTGCTACTGGTGCGGGGCCAAGGTCCCGTGGCTTCGCAAACACGTAGACCACGTCATTCCGCTCTCCCTCGGCGGCTCCAACGGCCCCGAGAACCTCGTCATCTCTTGCCCGTCCTGCAACCTCGGGAAGGGCGCCACCCACCCAATGGACTACGCCGGAAGGATGCTCTGATGGGCAACTTCAAGAACGACGACTATGTGGACGTCGCGGAGCGCATCCGCGAGTTCAAGTCGCTGTACCCAGACGGGACGCTTCAGCCCGCCGACCCGCTCAACCCTCACCACCTGGAACGCATCGGCGACGAGACGATCATCGTCTACGTCGCCGCAGCCTACCGCACGCCGAACGACGAGCGCCCGGGCATCGGCTGCGCCTCGGAGCCGTACCCCGGAAAGACGAACTTCACCCGTGGCTCGGAGCTTCAGAACGCCGAGACCTCAGCGTGGGGACGAGCCATTGTGGCACTCGGGATTCCCACGAAACGCATCGCTAGCACTGAAGAGGCGCGCAACCGTAAAGCCGAGCAGGGTGAAGAGGCTCGCATCCGCGAGGATGCGCAGCGCGAACGCGCAGCGACCAAGCCTGCACCGGAAAACAACGGTGACGCGAAGCTACTCAGTGGCGCCGCTCAGCAACGCCTCGGCGAGATCATCCTGAGCAGAGGGCGCACCGTCGGTGGAGTGCTTGCGGCAGCGCAGAAGCGCGGCATCGGAAGCGGCCTCTTGGAGACGCTGACCGTCGGCGCCGCCAAGCAGATCGCCGAGGCGATGAAGGGGCTGCCGGAGGCAACCCCGGACCCAACCCCGGAGGCCACTCCTGAGCCGCCGGCTCCCGCCGCGGCCACCGAGACGCAGGCGGAGCCCGCAGCGCCACAGGAGGCCCCCGTGGCGCAGGACGAGGCCAATGAGCCGGACGAGGACGAGCGCAGGTTCCTCGACGAGACAGCCAAGCCTGCCGATGGCGGCCACGACCCCTGGGGCACGGTCCACAAGGAAGGCACCATCACCAAGGACCCCGGTCTGCTCAAGACCGTGGCGCTGCGCTGCCGCGATCTCGAGGACCTCGGCGTCACCGAGGCGCAGTGGCGCGAGTTCATGTGGATCGAGGAAAGTGTTACCAGCCGTCAGGAGCTCAGCCGCGCCGCGGCAAGCCGGATGCTGGCCGCGTTCAAAAGGTGGATCACGGACCTGCAAGCCGGGACCGTGATCGCTGACGACGTGCAGGCGGTGGCCTGAGATGGCACCCGCCTCGATCACTGAGAAGCGCCGGGCGTGGCGCGCCGGGTTCCAGCCCGGCGCGCCCCTGGCCGAGCAACTCGACCGGCCCTTCGCTCCCGCCTGGCAGGTCGCCCACGTGATGGGCTTAAGCGAGTCCACCGTCTACGACTCCGGCAAGCGCTTCGATGCCGCCATGCGAGCCGGCGACCGCGAAGCGGCGGCGCGCGAGGTGCCCTGCGTGCTCATGGGGCACTCTCACCGCTTCCCCACCGACGCCTTCCTCTCCTGGTGGGGATCGGCCGGCCAGGTGACGCTGGAGCGGCTCACGGAGGAGGTGACCGCATGACCGTCATCGCCGTGGTCAAGACGGAGCTCGGTCGCATCCGCCTGGTCGAGGACGAGGGCCTGTTCTTCACGACGCGCAACTTCACCAGTGCCCTCGACGGGAAGCTGCTCGTCTCGACGATCCATGTTTCAGTGGAGAAGGCCGCCGAGTGGTACGAGCTGGCCGAGGAGCAGGGCGCGGTGCTGGCGCCTTTCCCAGTGGCGGTGGCGTCGTGAGCCGCCACTCGAAATACGCCACCGACATCCGCGCTCCGCTGTCGGCTTTTGCCGCCTGGTCGCGTGACTGTCCTCTGGGCCGTCACTTCGACGCGCTGGACAGTGACGCCGAGGACGCGCTCGACGCTTGGCTCGCGCCGCTGGCCAGGAGGGCAACATGAGCGAAGACGTCATCGTCGTCGAGGGATACCTCACCATCGTCGGCAAACGCTACAAGTGGTCGTACAAGCCGAACATCACGAGCGGACGCATCGCCCGTGCGACCGTGAACAAGCCAGCCGTTCTGCACAAGGACGAGATCGCCGTGAAGGTCAAGATGGTGGTCCCGCTGTCCTGCTTCGAGCCTCTCAACCTGACAGACGCCGGGATGGTCCAGGTTCCGTCGCACCACATCCTCTCGCCGGCCTTCTTCACTGAGGCTCCTGACGAGGACGAAGGCGAGGACTCGTGAGCCGCCCACTGACCGTCGAGTCCTGCTCACACCCGAATACCGTCGTCGCGCGCTTCCTCTGTGAGGGCGGCGTCACGCACTACGCCGACTGGTGCCCAGAGTGCGAGACCCGCACGTCTCAATGGCTCAGCAAGAAGACCGTAGTGCCGGCGCAGATGGAATCCGCGCCGACGATCGACCTGGTCGAACGCCGCGCGGTGGCGTCTCAGGAGTACGCCGCGCGCGTCGCTTCTCGCGAACGCGACGAACACCCCGAACGCTCGGCTGAGTATCGCGAGTATCTCGACGGTCCGCAGTGGCGCGAGCGCCGCGAACTCGTCATGGCTCGTGCCGGTCAGACCTGCGAGGGCTGCCGCAAGCACCACGCCGAGAATGTCCACCACCTCACCTACGCTCACATCCAGCACGAGTTTCTCTTCGAGCTCGTGGCACTCTGCCGCGACTGCCACGAGCGTTGGCATCGCGTCGGCCGCTACGCCGAGTGGGAAGAGTCGGCATGATCAGCGACGACGACCTGTTCGCCGGCGTCGTCGATTCCCCGCAGCTGCGCGCTGCCCTCGATTGCGCCGCGCGTGGCTGGCACGTCTTCCCTTGCGGCCCCGACAAGCAGCCGCTCACCAAGCACGGCTTCAAGGACGCAACCTGTGATCCCGAAGCCGTGCGCGGCCTCTGGGAGAAGGCGCCCTACGCCAGCGTCGGCGTGGCCACCGGGGCGAGCGGCCTCGTGGTCGTCGACCTCGACGTGAAGAAGGGCAAGCCGGGGATGGACGAGTGGCACCGGCTGACCAGTGAGCTCGGCTCCCACCTGGAGCACACCACGCTGGTCGATACGCCTTCCGGCGGAATGCACGTCTACTATCGCGCCAACGGTCACAAGGTCGGCTCGACGACGGAGCGAATCGCCCCCGGCATCGATACGCGCGCCGAGGGCGGCTACGTCATCGCCGCGGGGTCCCCCGGCTACCTCTACGTCGACGATCACGGACCCGAGCAGCTCGCCACGATGCCCGACGCACTGGCGCAGCTCGTCTCCTACGCCCCGCAGAAGCCGGCGCCGCCCGTGGCTGGGACCATCCCCGAGGGGCGCCGTGACTCGACGCTCGCCTCGCTGGCCGGGACCATGCGCCGGCGGGGCCTGTCCGAGGACGCCATCTATGCGGCCCTGGCGGCCGAGAACAAGCAGAGCTGCAAGCCACCACTGGACGACGCGCAGGTGCGAAAGATCGCCAAGAGCGTCGGCGGGTACGAACCCGCGAAGCCGGTACAGGTCCAACAATCGGAGCCGCCGGAGGAG
>CAIXRL010000320.1 GCA_903921835.1 Candidatus Eiseniibacteriota bacterium
CCGGCGTGCGGCGGCGGTTCCGAAGCGGAAGAAGCGCACCACGGCACGATAGCCACTCCGATCACGCCGACGCCCGCCCGGGCGCACGGCGAAGTGTTTCGCGGGACCTACCGCCGCCTCGCGGCAGGAAGGAGCAGACAGGTGGCGATCCAGCTCCGTTCCGTTCCCCGCGGCGTCCCGCTCGCGGCCGGCCGCGCATCCGCAGCCTGGCATGCCGCTCGATTCGCCCGCCCGGGGCGCGCCGTCGCAATGGCGCTCTGGGGCGGAGCGCTCCTCGCCCTGTCCGCGCTGCCATGTGCGAACGTCGAACCGGCGCTGGCAGCGGACGCGCCGCCGGCGGCCGACCCGCACGCGGTGCAGCCCGAGCGGCCGACGCTCGCCACGCACGCGCACACCGTTGCGCCGGGCTGGGTCGAGATCGAGACCGGCATCGAGCACGACCGCTCGCCGGACGGCAGCCGGCTCGAGAGTTCCACCACGACCGCCAAGATCGGCCTCGCGACGCGCGCGCAGCTCGCCCTGACGGCCAGCGCGCTGCGCGATCCGGCGGACGCCTCGCACACCTCGGGCGTCGGCGACGCCGCAGTGGCGCTCAAGTACCGGCCGCTCGACGATGCCCGCTGGTTCGGCGATTGCGCCTTCGTGACCGCACTCAAGCTGCCGACCGGCTCACGCCTGCGCGGCACGGGGACGGGCACGACCGACGCGTCCCTGCTCCTCATCTCGAGCCACGCGTTCGGGCCGGTGTCGCTGGACGTGAACGCCGGCGGCACGATTCGCAGTGGCGATGGCGTTGCGGCGCCCAGGAGCGCCTTCCTGTGGACGGCCGCGTTCGGGCTGCCGCTCGCCGGCACGCTCGCCTGGGCGGCGGAGATGTATGGCTATCCGGGCACCGACGGACCGAGTGGAGCGGCACCGGTGATTGCGGTGCTTTGCGGTCCCACCTGGACGCCGCGCCCCTGGCTGGAGATGGATGCCGGCGCGATCCTGCCGGTTTCCGGACCCCAACCGGACGCGCTCTATGCGGGGCTGGTGTGGAACATCGGACGGCTAGCCCGGACTATTCATGAACCGCGAGCCGAGAGTGCGAGACGTGCGTCGGACGCAAGAAGATCGGCCGGCCGCGCCGGAACCGTGTTGGAGACACGATGAGGACAGCGGCCGGTCGAGCTTCGCAGCGGATGGCGCGCAGATCGCGCTCGCAGGCCGCGGGCTCATGAATACTCCGGGCCAGGGAATGGATGAGCACCTGCATCTGAAAGGGGACATGCATGGATTCGAGATCACGGCCGCCTTCACTCCAGGAACTCAAGGCACAGCGGCGCCCGGTGCGAGACGTCAATGCGGCCCATGTCGAGAGCCTCGGGCCCCTGGAGCGGCTCGCGACCTGGATCACGGAGCATGTCGGGTCCATGGGCTTCTTTCTGATCATCTTCGTGTGGACCATGCTATGGCTCGGGTGGAATGCCCTCGCGCCGAAGGCTGAACGGTTCGATCCGTTTCCCGCGTTCGTACTGTGGCTGTTCATCTCCAACATGATCCAGATCTTCCTGATGCCGCTGATCATGGTGGGTCAGAACCTCCAGAGTCGTCACTCCGAGGCGCGGGCCGAGTCGGACTATGAGGTGAACGTCAAGGCCGAGCGCGAGATCGAGGCGATCCTGCTGCACCTGGAGGCCCAGGCGGAGAAGATCGAGAGGATCCTGCAGGGCATGGTGAACGAGAAGAAGCAGGGCTGACCCGCGCAGGCAACCCCGACTCCTCTCGCTCGACGTCCGGTCCGGTTTCGCCGGGTGCGTCGGCGGGATAGCGACGGGCTTCTCGCTCGTGCTGCCCGGGAGCGGGGCAGGAGGGCGAGAGCCTCCGCTCTATCCGCCGATAGAGACCAGCGGCTGCGCCCCCGGCGCGTCGAGCGACTCGCCGATCAGCGTGATGGCGGTGGCGCCGACCACGCGCACGCGGGCCAGCCTGCCGGCCGGCGAGCCGTCGTCGGCGAAGACCACGGTCTTGAACTCGCGGCTCTTGCCGTGGAGTTGCGCGCCGTCGCGGCGACTGCCGCCCTCGACCAGCACCTCGACCGTGCGGCCGAGCCACCGGTCGTTGACCTCGGCCGAGAGGGCCATCTGCAGGTCGATGAGCTCCGTCAGCCGGCGGCCCTTCTCCTCCTCGGACACCGTCTCCGGCAGGCGGAAGGCCCTGGTGTCGGGACGCGCGGAGTACTTGAAGAGGAACCCCGAATCGAAGTGCACTTCGCGGTACGCCTCCAGCGTCGCCTGGTAGTCCGCCTCGGTCTCGCCGGGGAAGCCCACGATGATGTCCGTGCTGATCGCGACGCCGGGTATGGCCGCCCGCAGCTGCGCCACGACGTCCATGAACTGCGCGCGCGTGTAGGTGCGGTGCATGCCCTCGAGCACGCGGTCGGAGCCCGACTGCAGCGGCAGGTGCACGTGTGGCATGACGCGCTCGCACGTCGCCATGGCCTCGATCACGCGGGGGGTCATGTCCGCGGGGTGGGGCGACGTGAATCGCACGCGCAGGATCCCGTCCACGTCGTTGGCGGCGCGCAGGAGGTCGGCAAAATCGCTTTCGCCGTGGCGCCACGAGTTCACGGTCTGCCCGAGCAGCACGACCTCACGAAATCCCCGGGCGGCGGCACGCTCCATCTGGCCCACCAGGTCGGGGAGCGGCAGGCTGCGCTCGCGGCCGCGCGTGAAGGGCACGACGCAGTACGTGCAGAACTTGTCGCAGCCGCGCTGCACGGTCACCCACGCGCGCACGCCGGGTTCACGCCGCGGCTCGAGGTCGCCGTAGGTCTCGTCGCGGTCGAGCCGGACCGCGGCGACCGGCTCGCCGGCCGCCCGGCGCAGCAGCTCGGGCAGGGCGCGGTAGCCGTCGGGGCCCACCACCAGGTCGAGCACGCGCTTGCGTTCGAGCAGCTTGCCGCGCAGGTGCTGCGCCATGCAGCCGGCGACGCCGACGATCAGCGCGGGGTTGGCCAGTTTGAGGTGGGCGTAGTCGCCGAGGCGGCCCAGCACGCGCCGTTCGGCGTTCTCGCGGATCGCGCAGGTGTTGAGGATGACCGCGTCGGCGTCCTCGGGGCGCTCCACGAGCTCCATGCCCGCGCGCTGGAGCACGCCGGCCATGAGTTCGCTGTCGGCCACGTTCATCTGGCAGCCATAGGTTTCGAGGAAGACGCGCATCATAGGACCGGAAACGCTAACACGCGCACGTCCCGCGCGGCCAACGTGGCGCGAGCACGCATTGCGGGTTCGCACACACAAACGCCGCGCGCCGGGAGTGCGGGATGTGCACAGCGGCAAGAGAACCGGCCGGCTGCGCCGCAGCCGTGTCGAAGACACGATGAGGACAGCGGCCGGTCGAGCTTCGGGGTACCCGCCGAAGGTGGGTCCGGATGACGCGCCGGCCGCGCTCGCAGGCCGCGGGCTCATGAATCTCCGGGCTAGTCCCCCGGCGCGAAGCGGACCGCGAGCACGCTGAGGTCGTCGGTCGG
The DNA here is from genome assembly GCA_903921835.1 of Candidatus Eiseniibacteriota bacterium. GTDB lineage: Bacteria > Eisenbacteria > RBG-16-71-46 > RBG-16-71-46 > RBG-16-71-46 > CAIXRL01. The sequence continues at coordinate 3,512 of CAIXRL010000320.1, forward strand.
CACGGGCCGTCCGGTCCACGAGACGACGGCGCGGACGATCCCCTCGGTGAGGGAGTCGAGCGGCTGGCGACGGCGCTCGGCGACGCACTCGGAGAGCCGCGCGGGTCCGAACGGCTGGCCCGTCACGTTGCGCGCGCCCAGCACTCCGCTGCTCACGGTGATCACCATGTCGCCGGGGAGTAACCGCACCTGCTCCTCTTCCCAGCGGGCGCGCGACTCCGCGCCGATCATGGGGCCGCCGCTGCCGAGATGCGCGAGCGGACTGTCGTCCGCGGGCACCCATAGCGGCGCCGCATAGCCTGCGGTGCACGACGTGAGCTGGCCGTTGGGGGAGAGCTGACCGATCCATGCACCCATCTCACCGAGTCCCGCGAGTCGCGCGCAGAGCTCGCCGTTCATGCGCGTCGCCAGCGCCGCCGCCGAGCGTTCCGTGGGGGCGCTGGCGGCAAAGACGCCCTGGACGAAGGCGGCCGAGAGCAACGCGTCGACGCCGGTCGCGCGCGGGTCGAGCGCCAGCAGCACGTGCCCGCCGCTGGCGAGCGGGACGCGTTCGCAGATCGCGCCACCCTCGCGTGCGCTCGAGATGCGCGCGAATCCGAGTTCGTAGTTGCGCCCCTCGTAGCGCCCCGGCGCCAGGAGCGTGCGGTCCTTGAGCCCCCTCGCGGCCAGCAGCTGGCGCGAGTTGCGGCTGCAGAGGTTCGCGTGCAGGGCGCGTTCGATGGCTGCGCCGACGGGCGGCAGCATCCCGTGCACGGCGATCATGTCGGATTCCGTGAAGGCCGGGCCGGTGCCGGTGCTCGCGACGTTGAGCACTCCCAGCGCGCTCTCCTCGCCCTCGAGCGGAACGCACATGGCGGAATCGATGATGCCTTCCCCGGTGCCGACGAGGCCTTCATGCTTGACGGTGCCGTTGAGCACCAGTCCCTGGCGCTTGCGGAACACCCACTCCGCAATGCTGCTTGGCCGCCAGTCCACGTCGCGGCCGATGAGCTCGGCGTTGAGCCCCAGCCCGGCGACGATGCGCAGCTTGCCGGTGTCGGGATTGACGAGCATGAGCGACGCACGCCGGGCACCGGTCGCGCGCACGAGCGGCGCGAGCAGGCGCGCGCCGATGTCGCGCAGGTCGATGGTCGGGACGGCCTGCATGCTCTCCTCGAACAGCTCGGCCGCCAATGTCGGGGGCAGTCGAGTCGGTCCGGGCAGGGCTGCGGGTTCGATTCGCGGGCGTTCGCTCAAGTCGGCTCCGAAAGCAGCGGCGGACGGTCAGGCGGCCCGGGCGTGGAGATCGAAGCCGTGATCGAGGTCGGCAAGTGCGAACGGTTTGACGAGCACGCCGTCCACCAAGCCCGGCCCGCCGAGCGATCCGGCCGATGCGGGCTCGTCGCCCGTCATGACGGCGATGTGCACGTGCGGCTGGATGGCGCGCAGGGCGCGCGCGAGCCCGAGTCCGTCCAGGCCGGGCATGTGCAGGTCCACCAGCACGTGGCCGATGGCCTCGGCGTGTTCGCGAAAGAGCTCCAGCGCCTGCTCGGACGTGTTGGCAAGCAGCGGCTGCCAGCCCAGCGAGCACGCCATGGCCCGCGTCACGTCGAGCACGGCGAGTTCGTCGTCCACGATCAACAGATACGGATCGCTCTGGGAGTTGCAGGAATGCGATGAATGCACGACGCAGCCTCCTCAGGAGAGGTGGGGAGACGGGAGGGCCGTCCGTCGCGGAAGTCATCGGCCCCTGCGCGGGCGGGCTTGAGGGTTCCGTACGGGAGCGCCCGCCCGGCGCTCCAGGGCGTGCCCAACCCGGAGGGGCCGGGCGAGCGGGTGCCGCCCTGTTGCGCCCGCTTGACCGGCTCGTGCCGCTCACCGAGACTCGGCGGCCTTCCCTCCCTGGAGGCCCCATGTCGACAGTTCCCGAGCGGGTGCTCGTCACGTTCCCCAATCCGAGCCCGGATCGCGAGTACTGGATCCGCCACGAGTGTCCGGAGTACACGGCCGTCTGCCCGGTGACGGGCCAGCCCGACTTCGGCACCATCATCGTGCTGTACGTGCCCGACAAGCGCTGCGTGGA
>CAIXRL010000321.1 GCA_903921835.1 Candidatus Eiseniibacteriota bacterium
CTTCCGGCAATGTTCATACGACCAAGATGCCGCTGTGGACAACTGCCGAAGGGACACCCGTCCACCCGTGGGATTATCGGTGCCGGCCATCTTCTGTCGGATGATCTCCGCGTACTGCGATCTGCCCATCTTCTTCACCTCCTGGAACGGTATCTCGAATGCTGACTAGCGCTTTGACGACTTGCTGTCGTCCTGCTCTGGCTCGAGAAGACCCAGGAGCCGTCCGATCAGGTCCGCGCAAGGGTGGCGGTCATCGACCGCGACGATCGCCCTTCGCCGCTGCCGAGAATTGACCCACTCCTGCTCGGCAGAAGCGGACCAAGCAAGAAACAGGAATGCGAGCAGCGTCGGGCGGGACCGGTGGGTGCCGGGAGAAACACGCCGAGGGGCGAGGGCCTGATGTCTCTCCCCCCCGGGGGGGGCGCGTGGAGGGCGTGGCGTCGGGGCGATCAGCGGGAGCGTCGCGCGACGTGCTGCCGCGCGCGTTCGAGGGTGCGCTGCGCGTAGCGTTCGGCATCGGGCCCGCGGCGTGGCCGCGCGCGATCGACGAGGCGGCAGTAGATGGTGTGCGGGTCGTGGTGCCGTTCGAGGCGCGTACAGACCCATGCCCAATCCTGGCCGGACGGCGAGGTGTCGCGTCCGGCGTCTGTCCCCGGGGGGCGCGTGGGGGACGGTCGTGGTCGCCGTGTAGCCGTCGGGTCCTCCCCGACGGTCCAGGGGCGATTCACGTGCGAGGCGGCCCGGACGTTCACCCAGCAGCCGCCGCGCTTCCAGTTTTTGAAACCGGCGAGTCGTCCGAGGTGCTCGCCCGACACGGAGCCGGGATCGGCGTCCAGCCTCGCGATCCACGCCCGCTGCATGTGCTGCCGTTCGTCCTCGGTGAGGGCGCGGTCGCAGCGGATCCAGACATGACAGCCGCCCACCGGCGAGGTCTCCACGAGCAACGCGTCGAGATCGCCGGCGAGAGCCTGCGCGCGGTTGACGACGACGTCGTCGAGGAAGAGGAGGGGCCACGGGGTGCCGCGGGCCGGGCGGATATAGATGTCGGCCTGCTGCGCATTCTCGGCGCGCGCCCAGGCGAGCGGGAGCGCGTCGAGCGGGCGGTTCCGGTGCCACAGCATGGCGCCACTCGGTCGGCGGACCGCCAGGTCCGCGCGGTCGATGCCGGCGCCGGCCCACCACTGGAGCATCGCCTGCGTGTGCGCGCTCGCGGGCATGGTCAGGGCTCGAGCGCTACCCTTGGACGGCGCGCAGTGACGGGCCGTCGATCCGTACGGTATGGCAGCGGTGACGCAACCGGCTCAGGAGCGCGTCGACGAGGGCGGGATTGCCGAGGAGGCCGGGCCATTCGGCATAGTCCAAGTTCGTCGTGATGATCGTGGGCCGTCGGAGATAGCGTTCTTCCATCAGCTTGAAGAAGATGTTCGTTTGCTCGGGCCGGAGATTGAGGTACCCGAGCTCATCGACCAGCAGGACGTCGATCCGGGCGAGACGCGCGAGCAGGCGGCGCGAGGATCGATCCGCCAGCGACGCGTACATCTCGTCGAAGAGGTCCTGGGCGCGGACAAACAGCGCGCGGTAGCCGTTCTGGATCGCTTTGAGTACGAGCGCCGACGCGAGCCCCGTTTTGCCCACGCCCGTGTTCCCGATGAAAACGAGATTCTCGGCCTTCGGAATGAAATCGAGGTCGGCCAGCGTGCGCAGTTGACGCGGGTTCACGCCGGGCTGCTGTTTGAAGGGAAAGCTCTCCAAGGTCCACGCCTGCGGGATCTTCGCCTGCTTGATGCGCCAGGCGAGCGCCGTTTCCTGCCGGTGATGCCACTGTGCCCGCAGGAGGCGCGCCAGGAAATCACTCGGGCTGCGCTGCGCCTGGTCAGTCTCGGCGAGTTCGGCATCGAGGATCTGCGCGATGTGCCCGAGGTGCAGGTTCTTCAGCAGTTGGGCGAGTTCCTCAGTCATCATCATCCTCCCCCGGGGCCGGCACCACGAAGTAGTCGTGCGCGATCCGTTGCAGCACCATGCGCTCCAGCCGCTCGAGATCGTAGAGGCCGTAGTCGGCGGCGGCCGCGACGGCCGCCAGCAGCGGCGCGCGCGGATAGTCCCGGACCATCCCGAGCAGCCGGCGCAGGACGCGGGGCACCCGGCCGGCCGCGTGCGGTTTGATCGCGGTGAGGTAGCGCGCGAGCCGGGGCTCGAGCCGCAGGAGCGTGACTTCGTCCGGCAAGGGCTCGCGCGGCGGACGGGGCGCCCCGCGCGCGGGGCGATGCGCCGGCGCCGTCACGCAGCCGGTCGCGCCGTCGAGCACCTTGGCGTGCGTGGCGATGAGCCGCGGGCCCTGAAAGATCTCGATCGTGGCCTTCGCCTCCCGCACTTCGACGTCGCGGCCAATCAGCGCGAAGGGTACCGAGTAGCGCGTCCGATCGACATGGACGTAGCCCGCGGTATCGACGATCCGATGATGGAGCTGATAGACCGCGGGGACCCACACCGGCAGCGGCGTCAGCTGGGGGCGCTCCACGGCGAAGAGCTCGCGAGGACTGGCGTGCAGATGGCGGGCGACGGTGGCGTTGACCCGATCGCACCACGCGAGGGCCTGCTGGTTCAGGTCGGTCCAATCCGCAAAGGTGCGCCCGGCGAGAAAGTTGTGCTCGATGAAATGGAAGGGCCGTTCGACGCGGGCCGACCGGTTGGCGTGGCCCTTTTCGTGCGCGCGAAACCGGAAGCCGAAGCGTTCGGCGAAGGCGGCCATCTCGGGGACGGGCACCATCTCCGCGCCGGTGCCGCGCAGGACGACGACATGCGTGTTGTCGATCATGCACGTCCCACACGCGCCGCCGACGTACTGCAGGGCGTCGGTGAGAAACACCTTGCACCAGAAGCGCGTGAAGGCCGGATAGATCTGCACGTAGATCAGCCGCGAGTAACACAGGACGAGCGACGCCGTCTGCATCAGCCGCCCCTGGCCGCCGATCGTCACCCGATGCGGTGACGTGTCGTGTTGCATCTCCTGGCCCGCGTCGAAGGTATACACGCCGGCCGGCGTGATTGGCTCGGTGCCGATGCCATGGCGACGGCAGAAACCGGTCACCGCCTGGTACGACAGGGTCGCCCCCCGGGCGCGGAGTTCCTCGTGGACGCGCACCAGGTTGCCCTGGCACGACACGTAGAGCTGACGGATGTCGTCCACATAGGGATCGGCCTTCTCGGCGCGCGCCAGCGTCGGTACGCTCGCCGTGCCCGCCGCCAGCACCGCGCGCACCGCGCCGCGCGACAGGCGCAGGGCCCGGGCAACGGCGCGGACGCCCTGGCCCTGTCGGTGGAGTTCAAGCACGGCCGTGCGTTGGCTCTGATCCAGCATCGGGTCGCTCCTGGTCCCAGCGGTGAAACAGCGCCGCACAGTCCGCGCGCGCGTCCTGCATGGCGAGGACGGCCGCGTGGTCCGCGAGCACGCGCGGCGGGCCGGCCCGCTCGCGCAGCCGGCGGTGGGCCCGGCGCGCGAGGCCGGCCAAGGCGCGCAGGTCGTCGGCCAAGCGGGGTGCGCCGCCGGGGACGGGCCGCGTCACGACCTGCGCGTGCGCCCGCAGCGCGAGCCGCGGGTCGGTCACCAGCAGCGTGCGCAGCTCCTCACTCCCGTCCTGCCACAGCGCATACACGTCCCCCACCTGCCGCGTCGACAGCTGCGCCCGCGCGATCGCCCCCGCCAGCGTCAGGCACGCCGCGCGGTTGGCGCGCGCCAAGGGCACGAGGTACTTCATCGCGGCGTGCGGCGCGAGGCGGCCCGTGCGCACGAGGATCTGGATCGGCTCGGGCAGGTCCTTCACCAGCGCCAGCCGTCGCGAGACCCAGCTGGGCGTCTTGTCCAAGCGACGGCCCAGTTCCTCGAGCGAGAGGGCGAAGCGCGCCCGGAGCGCGTCGAGCATCCAGCCCTGCGCCAACGGCCCCGCCGGATCCGCCGCGCGCATCACGTGCTCCAGCACCACCGCCTCGGCTTCCTCGATCGCCCACACCGTGGCCCGCACCGTGTCGTGGGCCAAGCGCTGCAGCGCCCGGACGCGCTTGTACCCGTCAACCAGGACGAACGGCGCGTCCGCTGCGACCACCACTACCGGCAGCAATTGCCCGTGGTCGGCCAGCGACGCCAGCAGCTGCCGTTCCTTGCGCACGTGCCGCGTGCGCAGCGCGTCGTACCGAAGGTCGAGTTGGTGAAATTCCAAGTCCATGCGCCCGTCGTCCGACGGTGCGTTCAGCCTCGCATGGTCCGGGACTGGTCTTGCGCGGCCCCCCGGGCATGTCGGCCCGCAACACCCTATTCCGCATGGAGTTACGTCTCACACTGGTCTTGCTGACCCACTCGGGGAAGTCGGCCCGGATCTCCTGCAGGGTCAACGACTTCCCTGCCTCACGGGTCTTGCGCGGCCGTGAGCAGCACTCGGCCCAAGTGGCCCAGAAAATCGGAGCCGACCACCCCAAACGTGTCTTGCGCGAGATCCCAGGGAAGCGAGGAGAGCGGCGGAGGCAGGACGAGCGGAGGCGGCGGGCGACCGGTGCCAGCGGTCAGGCGGCGGCGCTGCAGACGGTGCGCCGTGAAGTAGTCAGGATTGCGCCGACGCCACGCGGCTTGCGTCTGCGCGCGCCGCGCCGTCTGGCAGGCCGGCGCCGAACACGCCCGCTGACGAACCCCGACATGCCGGTCCGGGACGAACCAGCGACGGCAGATGCAGCACGGGCGCGTCCTGAGCATCCGCACATGCTGCGCCCCGCGGCCCCGACGTCGGGTGGCCCATTCTCGCCGAGCACACCCGGGTCAATTCTGGCGAGCGGTGAAGTGCCGCAGTTCGATCGCGGCGAGGGGCCACAGCTCGAACAGGAACGCGCGACCGGCCAGCGTCTCCCTGACGCGCTGCATGAGCGCAAGGCGTGACGAGCCCAGAAGCACCGTGAACGACACCTCCCCGGCATCGAATGCCCACTTGACCTTGTCGAAGACCGACGGCTCTTTCTGAGCCTCGTCCAGCACCGCTGGTCCGACCGTCCGGCCCCACGCGGCCGTCCTCAGCGTGCGGAGCGCGTCCCGATCCTCGATGCTGTCGAGATTGAGATAGCGCAGGCCTGGATAGCACGCTCGGGCAAGCGTCGTCTTTCCGGTTTGCCTGGCGCCCGTGAGAACCACGAGGCGCCGGGTGTCAGCGCTTGGTAGTCTGGCGGTAGCGATCCTGAATAGCTGTAAATTAGTTCTCACTAAGACCTA
>CAIXRL010000322.1 GCA_903921835.1 Candidatus Eiseniibacteriota bacterium
ATGAGGACAGCGGCCGGTCGAGCTTCGCAGCGGATGACGCGCAGATCGCGCTCGTAGGCCGCGGGCTCATGAATAATGCGGGCTAACGCAGCACGACGCGCGCGACGGCCTGCCGGCCCGCCATGCGAGCCCGCACGAAATACGCGCCGGGCGCGGCGCGGTGACCCGCACCGGTCCGGCCGGACCACGTGATCGCTCTCCGGCCGGGTGCGGCGTCACTCCGTTCGAGCGTTGCGACACGCCGCCCCTGCGCATCGAGCACGTCCACGGCCAGACCTCCCGCGCCGGGGATGTCCAGCGACAGCGACACCGCGCCCCGCGAGGGGTTGGGGCTCGGCGCGGCGAAGCGCAGCCGTTCTGGAGCGGGCCCGCCGCCGACGCCCAGGGAACCGGGCGGCACCAGCATCAGCTTGTCCATCACGTTGCCGGTCGCGTGGGGCACCGCGAATCCGAGCAGCACTCCCACGGTCGGGGCAATGTCCACCTGCTGGTAGACGAACGGCGTCACCAGGCCCGTCTTGAAATCAGGGCCCAGCGCGAGCACCTGGATGCGGCGGCAGCCGTCGCACCAGTCGCCATGGTTCTGGAAGCCTCCGTGCTGGTCGTCGTGGCGGCCGTGATCGTTGGTGACGAACAGCGTGGTCCGGCCGGCCAGCGCGGTGTCGGCCTGGATCTTCGTCCACAGGTCGTACACCAGCGAGTCGGCCGTGTGGATCGCGTGCAGGTAGCCCAGCCAGTTGCCCGAGTGGGCGACCCAGTCGGTTTCGCCAAGGTTCATGGCCATGATCGCCGGTCGATCGGCGGCCAGATGGGCCTCCGCCGCCGTGACGACCCCGATATCGTCGACGAAGTCCACCTGCACTTGCGCTCCCAGCGCGGCGCCGTAGTCGGGGTCATCGCTGTGCGACATGACGGCGAGTTTCCCCTTGTCGGCGAGAAACCAGGTCTGCGAGGCGGGTGCCCCGGTGGCGGCGCGGTAGTACTCGAAGAGCAGCGGCAAGTGCGGCCACTCGGTGCCGTCGTCGAGCAGGGGCTGATAGGTGCCCGAGAGGATCGCGGCGTGACCCGCGACCGTGGTCGTGACTCCGGCGTTCCAGCCCACCGCGCGGCAGCCCTGCGGGGCCATGAGAAAGCCCTGGTTGGGCTCGTTCGCGAAAGTGGTGTCTCCCAGCGTCTCGGTATAGCGGCCGCCGTCGATGACGACAATCACCACGTGCCGGGTCTCGTAGGCCCGCGCGGCGGGCGAGAGAGCGAGCACGAAGAGGAGGACGAGAATCAGAGCGATGCGTGCCATGGAGCAGAGTCCCCCTCTCGTGGTGCGCGTCCGGGTCGGAACTTGGCGGCGCCACAGGAGGCCATCCGCTCCAAACTCCGGCGATGAGAATACCACGCGCCCGTCCTGATCCGGGCACTCGACGCAGGCGCCTCTCCGGCCAGGAACCGACGACGTGCGCGGACCGGCCCCGGGACAGGAATGGAATGACCCTTCAGAGAAATATCCATAACTCCGCTCTAAGGACGGCGATTCTCGGCTAACGCCATGAGACGTTTGGATCTACGGCTCGAAGCGATTGCGCCCAAGCGGCGATAAATGTAGTGGACACGAGTCTGGTTAGCGGTATAAGATACAGGTATGGAA
>CAIXRL010000323.1 GCA_903921835.1 Candidatus Eiseniibacteriota bacterium
CGCCTTGCGGCGGCGCTCCCGCCGGCCGCCACGACCGCCGGACCCGTCCGCGCCGCGGCTGCCCACGCCGCCACACCCCGGCGGCCACTCGCCCCGCGGCCCGGGAATCGCGTAGACTCCATGCGATGTCACCCGTCGCTCGCGGCCGCGTCGCGCCTGAAGCCGATGGCGCATCGCCCCGAACGACCCGCGCCCCGTGGTGCGCCGCCCTCGCGCGGCACGCCCGGCTGACCCACACCAGGGAGAATCCCGCGTGAAGCATTCGAACCTGTTCCTGACCGACGCCCAGTTCGCGTCCGAACTCGCGCGCTGCGTGTACTGCGAGGAGAAGCCCTGCACCGAGGCCTGCCCGGCCGACTGCTCGCCGGCCGACTTCATCATGGCGGCCAGGGGCGGTACGAGCGCCGACATCGCGCGCTCGGCGGCGCTCATCATGACCAAGAACCCGCTCGGCGGCGTGTGCGGCGCGGTTTGCCCCGAGACGCACTGCCAGGCCGCGTGTTCGCGCAAGCTCTTCGACCACGCGATCGAGATCCCGTACGTGCAGGCGGCGATCGTGGCGCGCGCGAAGGCGCTGAACGTGATGCCGAAGCTCGAGATCACGCCGGCCACCGGCAGGAAGATCGCCATCGTGGGCTCGGGCGCAGCCGGCCTTGCGGCGGCGCTGGCGCTGGCGCAAATGGGCTACGAGGTGGACATCCTCGACCGCAACGCGAAGCCCGGCGGCGCGGTCCGCTACATCCCGTCGCACCGCATGGATCCCGCGGTGCTCGACACCGACATCGCCTGGCTGCTCGAGCACCCGCGCATCCACCTGCATGCGAACAAGCCGGTGGACGACGCCGGCGCGCTGCTCGCGAAGGGCTACGCCGCTGTGCTGCTCGCGGGCGGGCTGCACGAGCCCATCACGCTGGGCATCGAGGGCGAGGCGCTGGCCGTCTCCGGCAACGCCTACCTGGCCGATCCCGCGCGCTGGCCGTCCACCGGCCGCGTGGTCGTGATCGGCGGCGGCGCCATCGCCTGCGACTGCGCCACCACGGCGCTCGCCCGCGGCGCGTCCGGCGTCGAGATGGTCACGCTGGAGCAGTGGAACGAGCTGCCGCTCACTTCCGTGGAGCGCGCCGAACTGCTGGAGCACTCCGTGAACCTCGTGGGCCGCACGCGCGTCATGGCCGTGCTCACCGAGGGCGGCAAGGTGAGCGGCGTGAAGCTGCAGCGCGTCGCGCTCGCCGCGGGCGAGAAGTTCCACCCGTCCAAAGTGACGCCAGTCGCTGGCACCGAGCAGGTGCTGCCGGGGATCACGCAGGTGGTCATCGCCATCGGCAACCGCGCCGGCCTGAAGAGCGACGGCCGCGAGGGCGTGTTCATGGCGGGCGACGCGGCCTGGGGACCCTCCACCGTGGTCGAGGCCTCGGGCTCGGGCAAGAACGCCGCGATGCAGATGGACGCGTGGATCCGCAGGCAGCCGGTGCCGACGTTCGACAAGCCGAAGAAGGGCCGCCTGCGCGTCCCCGGTTACGCCGACGTGCCGGTGTCGCTGGAGACCGACTTCTTCGGGCGCCGGATCCCCTCGCCGTTCCTGCTCTCCGCGGCGCCGCCGACCGACGGCTACGAGCAGATGAAGAAGGCGCTCGACGCGGGCTGGGCCGGCGGCATCATGAAGACCGCGTTCGACGGCCTGGAGATCCACATCCCGGCCGACTACATGCACGCCTTCGACACCGAGACCTACGGCAACTCCGACAACGTCTCGGACCACACGCTCGACCGCGTCTGCGGCGAGATCAAGCGACTGGCCCAGGAGTACCCCGATCGCCTCATCGGCGGCTCGACGGGCGGGCCGGTCTCGGGTCACGACGCCGAGGACAAGAAGGTCTGGCAGTCCAACAGCCGCAAGCTCGAGCAGGCCGGCGCCGGCCTGGTCGAGTTCAGCCTCTCGTGCCCGCAGGGCGGTGACGGCACCGAGGGCGCGATCGTCTCGCAGTCGGCCAACCTGACCGCGAAGGTCATCGACTGGATCATGGAAACCAGCGATCCCGACGTGCCCAAGCTCTTCAAGCTCACGGGTGCGGTGACCTCGGTCGAGGTCATCGTGCGGGCGGCGAAGGAAGTGCTGGAGCGCTACCCCGGCAAGAAGGCCGGCGTCACGCTCGCGAACTCCTTCCCGACGCTGTTCTTCCGCCCCGGCACCAAGAAGGAGTGGGACGAGGGCATCGTGGTCGGCATGAGCGGCGCCGGCGTCGCGCCCATCTCGAACCTGTCGCTGGCCTCGGTCGGGCACCTGGGCGTGACGGTGTCGGGCAACGGCGGGCCGATGGACTACCGCGCGGCCGCGCACTTCCTGGCGCTGGGCGCGAGGACGGTCCAGTTCTGCACGATCGCCATGAAGGAGGGCGTCGGCATCGTGGGCGAGCTGCACTCGGGGCTTTCGCACCTGATGCAGGCCCGCGGCATCCAGTCGGTCGAGGAGTTGATCGGCCGCGCGCTGCCAAACCCGATCACCGACTTCATGGCGCTCTCCCCCACGTTGCGCATTCCGGCGCTCTCGCCGGACCGGCTGTGCGTGTCGTGCGGAAACTGCACGCGCTGCGGCTACCTGGCCGTGACGCTGGACGAGCGGGGCCTGCCGCGCTTCGACGCGTCGCTGTGCATCGGCTGCAGCATCTGCGCACAGAAGTGCTTCACAGGCGCACTGGCGATGCGCGACCGCACGCCCGCGGAGCTGATAGCGAAGGTGGCGGGGATGTAGCGAAACGCGGCGAAGGCAGGCGCGGGCGCGAACGGCGCCCGCAGTGAATCGGGCCCCGGGGCGTGTCCCCGGGGCCCGCGGTGTCCTCGGGCCCGGCCGCGGGACGCGACCGCATGCGAACACGGCGCGTGGGGCGGGGCCTCGCACGGCGCGGCGTGGCCCCCGGACGATGGCCGATGCGATCCCGATCGGCGCCGGCGTGCCGCTCCCGGGCGAGCGATGCCGTTGCACCCCGGGCAGCGCGGCATGGCTGGTCATGACGCGCGTCGGACCAACCTCGAGTAGTACTTCCGCACCCACCGCAAACGCATGCACTACGACCGCTTCCGGGCCCGGGGGTTGTTCGTCGGCGGCGGCGGCGTCGAGGGCGACGGGTATGAGTACGCCGTTGGGTCCCGGTTCGAGAAGGCGGGTGTGCGTTGGAGCCCCGAGGGTGCGCAGAAGACCCTGCGGCCGCGGCTGTGCATCCTCAATCAGCAGTGGGAGCCGTTCCATCATTGGAGACAGCAGCGCCTCCGCGAGGCCGCCTGAGCTACCTACTCATCCCAGTCGCACCCGCGCGAGACGGTCGGCATCCCTGTCGCCACCGCTGTCAGGCCGCCGGTCCGGGCGAGTCGCCGGGGACGAGGGCCTGATGAGATCCATTCCCTCCGGCGGGGGCCGATCTCGGACTCACCGTGAGGGAGTTGGCATCGGGGGCCACCGGCGGGCATATCGCCGCCGCGCACCACCGCAACCAGTTTCGGCGTCGGCAGGATGACCTGCAGGGAACGCTCTGATCGACCGGGCGCGGGTTGTCGACCTGTCCTCCAGGCGGGGTCAGCTCCCACGCGAGTCCTGCACCCCCCTGGACGCCAGCTTGACCTCACATGATCCGCGAGGGTTCACGAACTCATTTCCCGCCGGTCTCCACGATAACCACGTCCTTGAACTCCGCATAGCGCCGCCCGGAGGTCACCAGGCTCGGGGCATACTGCTCGAAGTCGAAGTGACTGAGGGGGTCGCTGGCCAGGAGCAAGTACTCGACGCGAGGAAAATCCCTCGCGAGCTGAGGATGTCCGAGATCCAGGGTGCCGAATTCCTGGCGGAATGGCTTCCACCCGGCCATCCAGCCGCCAATGACCACGGGGTTCCACAGCCAGTAGCGATCGTGGCGGTTGGGGTAGTCGGTAAAGCCGTCGATCACCTTCTCGGGCGAGTTCAACGCCACCTCCGCCGGAACGACGCTCCGCACCTGGCAATCGATATCGTTGAACCTCTGCGTCATCTTGAGGTAGTTGAAAAGCGTGTCGGGCGTATGCGTCCACGCCACGACGATGATCGCCGCGACCAACCCCGCTTCCAGCGAACGCGGCCTGCGGCTATAGATCCCGGCCAGCCACGGGAACCCCACCAGGAAGAGCGCCGCTTCCAGCCGCACCGTGAAATCCCGCAGAATCAGGAAGAGCGCGACGGATGCGAGGATGTAGAGCACGTACCGCACCGTCAGTTCACCGGTGGCGCAGTTCCAGAGCCGCCGCCAGAGGGGGGTGCCCTGACCCGTGGCCGGCTGCTGCGGCCGGACCTGCCAGCAGTGCACCGCGAAGAGCACGCACGCGAGCACGAACGTCGTCCACCTCATTGCAAAGAACAGCCGCTTGAACACCAGCCGCACCCAGTTCACGTGCGACACGATCGTGTCCAGCGGCATCGAGGCGAGCGACGCCTGGTACGGGACCGTATAGGCGAACTCCTTCATCAGTATCGCGACGATCAGCTTCTGGTTCGAGACCGAAGCCACGCCGAAAGCCAGCTCGGAGAGCACCATCGGCACCGCCATGCCCGCCGCCACTCCCGCGGCCGCATATGCCGTGACGGCCAGCCGTCTCCCCTTGCTTTGCTGAAAATACATCAAGACAAGATAGAGGATCGCGTAGGCGGCGAAGTGAAAACGGAACCAACTGGCTGCGCTCACCAGCAAGCCCGCAAGAAAGCAGCTCGCCCACCGCGTGCTCCGCAGCATCGACAGTCCCGCCAGCGTCAGCGCGATCGGCAGGATGTCCATGTGCGTGCTGGCCAAACCCTCCATCATCCAGGGCGTGCCGATCATCGCCAGCAGGAAAGCCGTGCGCACCGGCGCCCCGACATTGAACAGCCGCTGCATCGTGCGATCCGCAAAGACCAGCGTCAGAACCGCACCCATGAAAGTCAGGGTTCGTTGCGACACCAGCAGGTTCCCGGTCACGCGCGTGAGCAGGTAGCAGAGCAGCGGATTGGCGAACCCCCAGTTGCCGTTGACGCAATAACGGAGCCCTTTGCGCTCCATCAGCAGGCAGTTCATCCCCAGCCCGCGAAAGTCGTTGATATCCGGGATGGGCATGAGAAGGTTCACGGTCGCTGCCGCCACGATCAGGGCACCCAGCACCAGCACCCAGCGCTTCCAGGAACCGGGACTCCGCCAGCGAATTCGGCGCCACAGACTCCCGTCAAGGGCATCCACCGTCGCCATCATTGCTCCTTCTCTGCCAGCTGCACCGCACCGGCTGCGTGGTTCTCCGGCTGTTCCAGCCTGCGCGCCGGTCGCCACCACCGCGGCCCCCCCGAGGGCAACCTCAGGGAAACGAGCAAGATGCTCCTGCGCGCAAGAGCCAGCCCATGATAGTCCAGCGTCCGCAGTTCGTCGACGAAGCTGCGGCCGCGTTTCAGCCGCACCTCCTGCAGTCGGACCGCGACCGGCGGCGCGGCTGGCTCGGTGGCCGCTTCGAACAACTCGCGTCGTTCGCTGCCCCAGCGCATCGTCCGCGCCAGTGCCTGCGCCTTCGCGCGACCCCCGGCATCCAGTTCGCCCGGTTGCGCGGCCGTCTCCTGCATCACGCGGCCACCGCGCCGCACCGACCGCACCAGGCGCCAGCACGCAGGCGTCTTCCCGTCCTTGCGAGTCCGCGAACGCCGCAGATCATGAGGCGTCTCGCTGCTGCGAATGTCCCGCATCCGAGGAACGCGTCGCGAGGGGTCGGGTCGCCACCACGCGCCCGTTCGCGCACAGCCACCGCACACTGCCAATCACCTGGCGGTACCGGACCCCCGAAAACAGATCAAGGCGTCGACGAGTTGCGGAACCTGGCCTCGCGCGGCGTGCCCCCGGACGATGGCCGATGCGATCCCGATCGGCGCCGGCTTGCCGCTCCCGGGAGAGCGGGCCACTGCAGACGCCGGGCAGCGCAGCAGGGGAGTGAGCCCGAGGCTCAGCTCCGCCCTGCCAGGACCCGCGCGTAGATCGCTTCCAGCTTGCGTGCCTGCGTCCGCACGTCGAACTCGGCGCGCACCCGCGCCCGCGCCGCTCCGCCCATCCGGCGGCGGGCCGCCGGGTCATCGAGCAGGCGCCGCACCGCTTCCACCAGGGAGACGGCGTTGCGCGGTTCGTACAGGAGACCGTTCACGCCATCGTGCACCAGGGACGGAACCGAACCCTCGCGCGGGCCCACCACCGGGATCCCCTGCAGCATCGCCTCGATGATGACGAGCCCGAAGGGTTCGGGCCGGATGGAGGTGTGCACCGCAAGGTCGGCCGCCGCGAACAGGTCGGGCAGGTCGGCGCGCTCGCCCGTCAGGATCACGCGGTCGGCCAGGCCCAGGGCTTCGATCCGCGCGTGCAACCGCGCGGCGTAGCCGGGCTCCACCTCGGCTCCGGGCAGGAGCCAGGTGACGGCCCTCCCGGCGTCGCGCAGGAGACCCGCCGCCTCGATCGCCAGGGCCTGCCCCTTCCATTCCTGGACGTGCCCCGCGGAAATGAGCAGGGCCCGCGACTCGTCGAGTCCGAACTCGGCGCGCACTTCGGCACGGGGCCGGCGGGGCACGAGCCGATCGACGGCGATCCCGTTGGGCAGGAGGTCGACCACCGCCCTTCCCCGACAGAACTCCCCGACCTGCAGCATCCGCTCCGGCGTCAGGCAGAGGACCGAGGCGGCAGCGCGGGCCACGCGGCGAAATGCCGCCGGCGGCGTCTTCCACACCTCGTGCTCATGGGTGAGAAGCGGCGCACCCAGAATGCGCGCGGCGTGAAGCCAGGCGTAGTCGGTGTGCAACGACGCGTTCACGTGGACGAGGTCGATCCTGCCGTCCGCCAGTTCTGCGAGGCGGGCCCCCTGCCGGACGTCCGCGGTGCGGAAGCGCCAGGACGCCCGCATCTCCCACGCGAGGCGCCGCAGGCCGGCGCGCTGAGGGCGGACCGACTCGTCGGCGAGAAGTCCGGAAGGCCCGAGAAAGGTGAGCCCGGAGGCGGACGAAGCGGGCGCCGAATCACCGCTGCCGTGTCGCTCTGCACCCGCCACCAGGAGCGCGGCGGAACTCTCAACAACTCGAACCGGGATCCCCAGCGCCGCAACCTCATCCACGAACGGCCCCGATGCATGGAAGATCACCTGCGGGCGCCAGACCTCCCGATCGAGGCAGGCAAGAACGTTCACCAGCACCCGCTTCGATCCCCCGTAGGAGGCGTACGGACTCTGCTCGACGAAGAGAACTCTGGCCACCACCCACCTCCCGCGCGGGCGGGGCGCCGCGGCCCCCCGCCTGGAACATCGCGATCTGTCCAGCCGGCTCCGGTGGAGGCTGCTCCCGCAAGGCACGACAGCTCTCCGAAAACGCCCGCCAGCGCGGCACAGACGAGCAAGCCGCCGCAGATCGACTTCGCGAAGAAGAGCGGGAGGGACGCCGGGGCACCGCCGGGAAAGGCCCACAGAAGAACGAGCACTGTACGGCCGGTCGACGAGCGCGGGCAAGATCACGTCCCGGGATTACGTCCCGGGCAACATCCTCATTCCCATATGGCCAGCCCGGACGATTCATGAACCGCCAGCCGAGAGCGCGGGCTGTACGTCAGGCGCAAGAAGATCGGCCGGCCGCGCCGGAACCGTGTTGGAGACACGATGAGGACAGCGGCCGGTCGAGCTTCGGGGTACCCACCGAAGGTGGGTCCGGATGATGCGCAGATCGTGCTCGCAGGCGACGGGTTCATGAGTCGTCCGGGCTGGACCCAAATGCTGATTGCCGAGATGCCTGCAGAGGATGTCGCGCACGAAGGATGCTGGAATCAGTCGCCCTCACCCTCGAACACGTGGACGGAGAACCGCCACCACCGCAGGGTCACCGGAAGCAGCTGGCGGGCGCCGCGACATCTGCAGGGTCCGGGCTGTCCCCCGTCCCGGTCGAGGGTCGAGGGTCGCGGGTCGCTCAATCGGTCCGCCTTCGAAAGACGCCCACCGCGCTCAGCAACCTGCGCGGGGCGGAGTGCCAGCGCACGCTCTCGGCCAGCAGCAGGATCGCCTTGCCGGATCGTCCGAGCACGTAGTGATACTCGCGCGCCAGCTTCCAGAGCAGGTGAGCGTACAGCTTCCGCATTTCGGGCTCGCCGGTGAGCGCCAGGCGGCGATGGTGCTTTCGGATGAGCCGTTCCCGTGACTCCACGAGCAACCGGTGGTCGCGCGTGATGCTGTCGCCCCGCACGAAATACCGGTACCACGGCCCCGGGGCGTAGGCCGCCTTGATACCGGCCAGCGAGAGCCTGATGAACAGGTCCCAGTCCTCGAAGATCCGGTAGGATTCGTCGAAGAGCCCCACGTCGAGCAGGGTCTGCCGGAAGAAGAAGCCACAGCGCTGCACGTAGTTCTCCTCGAGCATGGCGAACACCGGATCGCCGGCCGGCACCGCCGCGGCGCGAAATTCGTCCCGATCCGGGTAGACCCGGACGATGTCGACGACGCACCACGCGGTACCGGGCGCCGCCTGCATGGCGGCCCAGATGGCCCGAAAAGCTCCAGGCTCCCACGTGTCGTCCGCGTCGAGGAAGATGACGTACGTGCCCGAAGCCGCGCGGATGCCCGCGTTTCTCGCAGCGGAAGGCCCGGTGTTCGTCCGTTGGAGAAAGAGCAGCTCGCCACGGCCGGCCATCGGCGCCAGCAGATCCGCGGTGCCGTCGGTGGACCCGTCGTCGACGACGACGACCTCCAGGTGCGGCCACTCCTGGGCGCGCACCGACGCAAGAGCGGCGGACAGGAACGGACCGCAGTTGAACGTGGGAATGACCACCGAGAGGGACGGGAGATCCCCGTCGACCACAGCGCCGGTCATCGGCTTGTTCCCGCCGGCCGACCGTGAGGGCCGGCAGGTCCGCGTGCCGCACACTCCGGATCCCCGCACGCCACGAGACCGCCTTCTTCCCGCTCGCGGATCAGTTCCTCCGCCCCGCCGGCGCGTGTCGCCACCACCGGAACACCGAAGGGCATCGACTCCATGACCGAACGGCTCCTTCCCTCGAAGTCGGACACGTCGCATCTGGCGTCCGAGGCTGCGTGCAGAACGCGCATCACGCGCATCACCCCGACCCGGCGCACCCGCTCCTCCAGTCCATCCGCCGCCAGCGACTCGCGGAGACGACGGGCCGTCGCGACAGGCATCGTTCAGCTCCTCCTCTGCCGCCAGCATGAGGACCGACGACGGCACGGTGACCATCCCGGCGCGGAAGGCCGCCAACCCGTGATCGTGCCATTTCCCACGGCAGAAGCGGGCCGGAAAGAATACCACGAAGGCATCTGCCCGCAGGTCACACGTGACGATGGTGAAGCAGAGCCGCCCCCCCCGGTATGCGGGACCTCGTCCACGCCGATCCAGCGCAGGCCCTGCAGTACCGCGGTGCGATCCCCGAGCGCGAGTTCGATCGCCCGGCCGTGCGACCTTCGCCTACCGCCCCCCAAGGACGGGTTCTCCATCGCCGCCACCGCCTGCACCGGCAGCCGCGTGCACAGCACCGCCAGCCGTTCGAAGCACTGTCGCGTCATCCGGTGTCCAGCACCGCGAACGGCAGTCGTTCCACGCGGGCTCCCCCGCAACAGGCAAACCGCATTGGCCGCACCTCGAGGCGCGTCTCCAGGTCGCCGATCGATCAGTCCCCAAACCGAACCGGCTCGCGCTCGGCGAGCAGCCCGGCGAAGTGGCGGCGCCCGCACTCCGGACACTCATGCCGACCGCTCCGCCATTCCACCCGCACCACATCCACCCGCCCGCGCTGCGGATGCTGAACCCGCTCCGCCGCCACCACCTTGAACCCTCGCAACCCGAGCGAGGTCGCGACAAGATCGTCCCGCTCCCGGTTGATCCCGGTGACTCCTCCTCCTGGCAGGAAGGAGAGCCACGGATGAACCGGAGCGCCTACGCCGTCAACCCAGGCGAGCGCTCCACGGAAAGTCGAGAGGAGCCGGAAACAACATGAACACGCCCACCAGGGGCCGGGGCCTGTTCCTCACGGGCGAAGTCGGGCCCTGAACCAGCGCGGCGCGGCGTCGATGCGCCAGACCGGGAGGACGAGCGCGGCCTTGGGCGGCATCGAGACTCGAGCCGGATCGTGCCTCGGGAGGCTCGCGCGCGGAGCTCGGAAGAACCTGGGCTCGCCAGCAGGACACGCCCCCCGGTCAGGGCAACCGAATCGGGGACCGCTGAACGAAGAAGTACTTCCCCGGGGCATACGACACCGAGTCGGCGCGGTCCAGATAGGGCCTCAACTCCGGCATGTCCCCCACTCCCACGAACGGACGTTCGCGCAGGTCGTACTTCTCCTGCCAGCCCTTCATGCGCTGCAGGTGTCCCAGGTAGAAGGGATCGAACGTGAGGTCCGGCCGCTGCCCCTCCACCAGCTGAAGGTACTTGAGCACCGCGATCTCGTTCCAGAGCGCGGCCACGAATGCCCCGTGCGGGATCTCGCGCATGAGGCGCTCGCCGACCTCGCGCGGCTCGCGGTATTGGTCCAGGCGGAGGATGAACGAAGTGATCTGCGGCGGCCCCTCCTCGACAACCTGCCAGGCTCGCGGGCCGATCGGGTGGTGGGAGGCGAGCACGCGGAGCGCGTGCGGGACAGCCGCAATGAGTACGAACACGACGAGCGCCACCAGCACCCGCAGGAGCGGCCGCATCGGCGCGGATGCGATCAGGCGGTCGAGCCCAATGGCGACGAACGCGACGACCATGAGGCCGTAGGGCACCGTGTTGATGGGGAGCATCCGCGAGTCGCCGCCGATGAACGCGATCCCGAAGACGAACGAGCTCAGCATCGTGCCGCCGAGCAGGAGGTCGGCGGCCTGTGGCCGCCCAGGCCGGGTCTTCAGCGCGACCACGAATGGCACGAGAGCCAGTGGTCCGACCTCGAACATGAAACTGTGGCCCAGCAGGTCGATGACGTTCCTCACCAGGATCAACGGTCTCACCATGCGCCCGACCGACGCCCACTCCCGGCCGAACATGAGCCAGGGGAGCCGCTGCCAGGGGGTGTGGAACGTCTCCGGAGTCAGTCCGAACATGTGCGCCTGCAGATCCACCGTGTACTTCAGGTAGTTCGTCGCCTCCGTTCGCGGATCCGCATACACGAGATAGAAGATCGGCAGCAACCCCACGACGAACCCCACCGCCAGGCCTGCCCAGCCCGAGAGGTTCCGCCCACGCCAGGGGCCCGTGTGCCACGCCAGCATCGCCATCACCACCAACGCCGCCGGGGCGTACGCCATGTGCGTGGTCAAGGTGAGCCCGAGCAGGAACGCTGCCAGGATCGCGTCCCGCCTTGCGCCGCTGCGGAACGCCCGCAGCGTGGCGACCAGGCACAGCAGGAAGCAGGCGATCGCCAGCGTGTACACCTCGCAGCGGATCGCGGCCCACCACACCGTGAAACTGGCCGCGAACAGCAGCGTCCCGGCCAGCGTCCCCGCTGCGCTCAACCCGAGTTCGATGAGCAGCAACCCGAAGGCCAGCACCCCAACGCCCCCAAACACCGCGCTCATCACCGTGATCCGATGGGCGGGGTCCCCGGGAACCAGCCGCCCGAACACCTGTCCCAGCATTATGAAGGTGGGATAGCCGCTCGGGTGCCCGACTCCGCCCAGCAGCCCCGCGGCCTGCAGCTCTCCACTATCGCCGTACATCACGGTCGGCGCCGCGGTCATCAGGTAGACCGCCAGGCTCAACACCGCCGCCACGACCACGGCCACCAGCGCCCCGCGGGACCGATTCGGCGCCACCACGCTGGCCGAACCGCTCATGGCCGTACTTCCAGCGGCTCGCTCATCGCCCCGGAAGGAACTCGTGGCAGGATGTAGGCGTCGCAGTCACCGATGTTCACCAGCGCGTTTGGGATTCCCGCCGGCACGTGCCCCGTGGCAAAGCCGTGGTCCTCTCCGCTGAAGGCCTCCTCGTGGCGCCCATCCACCCGCGCCACGATCCTGATGTTCCCCCGGATACGGGTGAACAGCCCCCGGCGCTTCAGGTGCAGGTGCGGACCCTTCACCTCTCCCGCGTGGTCCACCGTGCAACACGCCTGCTGTGGCCACTGCTCCGGCCTCACAAGGCGCTCGCGCACGTTCATGAGCGGAACCAGGAACTCGTTGGGCACTCCCTGAGCGTCTTTCGTCACGATCCCGAGGTTGGTCTTGGTCCGCACCGCTCCGCTCATGGTCCCCCCGAGGCTGCCGCAGGTTGGATCGCCTCACTGGATTCACCGATTATTGCCCAGCCACACCGCATCGACAACTGCCCGCCCCGCGGCGCGGCTACCCCGTGGACACCGCGCACGCACGGCTACGACGTGGGTACCCCCCGACACCTTGCGCGACCCGGCTGAAGCGGGCCACGGCACCGTGTGGCGGGAACAGCCGTCTGGCCCCGGCCACGGTGGCGGAGGAAAGTCACGGGGATCTCCACCAAACGGCTCTCCACTGCAGCCAGAAAGAGCGCTCCCGAGATGGACCTGGGTTGGAACATGCGGCCCACGCAGCGGACGGCCGGCCGCCGGCTGCCGCCAGGCGTCGGCCGTTCCGCCGGCGTCACTCGATCGACTCGCTCCGGTCCCGAACCAGGTAGGATGGCCGATCCATGATCCGGTAGTACATGCGCCACAGGTACTCCCCCATGATCCCAAGCGCCAGCATCTGCACGCCGGAGAAGATTGCAACCATTGAGGCCATGAGGGTGAAGCCGGGGGGAGGCGCCCCGTAGACGAAGTACAACCCCAGCACGTAAATCAGAATCAGGAAGCCGAAGAGTCCCATCCCGATCCCCACCAGGCTGGTCATCTGCAGCGGCAGAACGGAGAACCCCGTGATCAGATTCATCGCCAGCGTGATCAGCGGCCCCAGTCCGTACGTCGAAGGACCGATAGCCCGCCGGTTGTGCTGGACCCTGATCGCCGCGAACCGGTTCGTGCCCCAGGTCAACAGCACGTCGATGTTCACGAACGGACCGCGGTAGGTCGCGAACGCCTCCCGCAGCCGGGTGCGGAATATCCGGAACGCGCTCACCTGCTCGGCAACCCTCACGTTCATCGAACGGGAGAGCACGAGCTTCGTGATCCGGGACGCCCATCTGCGCGACAGGCCGCGCTCCTCGTGGAGGGGATACCCGTAGACGACATCGAGCTCCGGGCCCAACGCCTCGATCAGACGGGGGATTTCCTCGGGCGGATGCTGGAGATCGTCGTCCATGGTCACGATCAGCGGGCTGCGAGCAAGGCGGATTCCCGCTAGCAACGCGTTGTGCTGGCCGTAGTTCCGACTCATGTCGAGCGCCACGATCCGCGGCCGCCGGGCCAGCTCGCCCTGGACCCGCTCCCAGGTCCCGTCCGGGCTGGCATCGTTCACGAGGATGATCTCGTAGGGACGCCCGATGGTGCGGAGCGCCCCCTCGAGCCGTTCGAGCAGCTCGGGAAGAATCGCCGCACTCTTGTACAGTGGCACGATGACCGTTAGGCCCCCCGCCGCCAGCGCCTGTTCCTCGGCTGCGGTCATTTCCTGCGCTCCCTCTTCCGGCCCGCCCCGGGAAGCGGCTTGCCATGAACTTCGGCGAAGTACCGCTCCTCCGTCAGCCCCAACAACGTGACGTCCTGCCAGACACCGTCCCGTTGCTCGTGGCTGCAAAGCTGCCCCTCGACCTGGGCGAAATGCTTGAACAGCCGGATGGATCGCTCGTTGTCGGAGTAGATATAAATACTGACCTTGTGCAAACCCATCTCGCAGAATGCATAGGCGAAGAGCAGGGAAAGCACCTCGTGCCCGAGCCCCTTGCCCCAGTACTTGCTCTCTCCAAGAATGATACTCGCCACCGCCCGGCGCTTCCGCCAGTCCACCTCCGAAATCGCCGCGTACCCGACCGGGGGCGCGACCGCGCCCGGCCGGAGCCTCTCCGAATAGCGGACGAGGAAGAAGACGTCCCGGCCGCCCTTGATCATGCGGTCGTACCAGACCTCCTGCCCCAGGTCCGTGCTGGGCAGCGAGGGGAAGTACCGGCCCCGGATCGCGGGGTCGTTCCTCCAGCGCTTCAGCAGCCCGAGGTGCTCCCGCTCGACAGGGCTCAGCGTTACGCGCTGACCGACCAGCATGCGTGTCCTCCGCCTTCGTTTCCAGCCACTCGGCGCTCGCCCCCCCGGCTCACCGCCCGAGGATGGCCTTCACCCGCGCGACAACCGCCTCGAAGATCTCGTCCGTCATGTCGTAGTACAGCGGCAGGGTCACGATCTCCTTCCACACCACATCCGTAACCGGCAGCGGAGTCGCCTGCTTCGCGAAGAGCGGCTGCAGGTGATTGGGGATGTAGTGGACCCCGACGTCGATGCCGTGTGCCTGCATCGCATCGGTGAAGACGTCCCGGTCCTTCGTCCGGATGACATAGAAGAAGGGCGCGGTCTCCTCGTAGTTCCTCCGCAGCAGCGTGACGCCGGGCAGACCCCCCAGGGCCTGGTCGTACATCCGGACGTAGCGACGCTTCTTGTCCATGAACGCGTCGAGCTTTTTCAACTGGCAGAGTCCAATGGCGGCGCTGATGTTGCTCATGTGGTAGCGGTACCCGGGGGTCGTCACTTCGTAGAACCACCCCCGTTGCTCCTTGAAGCGTCGCCATGTCTCTTTTTCAATTCCCAGGATGATCTTGGTCCGGAGCCGCTCGGCCACGTCATCGTCTTCCGTGCAGACCGCGCCGCCCTCGCCGCAGGTAATATTCTTGATCGGATCGAAACTGAAGCAGGTCGCGGAGCCGAAGCTGCCGATATGGCGGCCCTTGTATTTCGAGCCGAAGGCGTGCGCCGCATCCTCGACGAGGTGCAGCCCCCGCTCCCGGCAAAGGGCCGTCAGCGCGTCCAGGTCGCAGGCCAGGCCGCCGTAGTGTACGGGGATGATGGCCCGCGTCCGCGGCGTGATCCGCTTCCGGGCGTCCTCGACGTCGAGGTTCAGCGTGTCCGCTTCGACGTCGCAGAACACGGGCGTCGCGCCAGCCTGCAAAATGGCCTGGATGGTCGCGACGAAGGTCAGGGACGGCGCGAGGACTTCGTCCCCCGGGCCGACACCGAGGGCTTCGAGGGCGATATGGATGGCGGAGGTTCCCGTGTTCACCGCGACCACGTGCTTCGCGCCGACGAGATCCCTCACCCGGTCCTCGAACTCCTTGACGACGGGCCCCAGGCCGAGCCAACGCGAATCAAAGACCGCCTTCACCGCCGCGAGTTCTTCGTCGCCAAGAGAGGGACGCTGCAGTGGGATGCGCTGCGTCTGCGGGGAACTCATGGACAACCCTCCTGGCGTGCGGTCTCCGGATCCCGGCGCACAAAGACCGCGGGGTGTTCGCGATGGCCGAATCCCGCGAGCCTTCGGGGCGACGGCGCGATGGACTACAGGGCGCGGCCAGCAAGCCGCGCCCGGACGATCATACTCCGCTATTTCCCAAAGTTGACTATCCTTTCGCGTCCCGGAGCGAGTCAAGGAGTTTTCTGGTTCCGCTCAGAACTCCGTAAACACAGGGGCACGGAGCTGATGGGGAGCTGACGGGGGTGCGGCCACGCGGAGAGTTTGTTCGGGGAGACCGAAGCGACCCGCTTCCGGGATTGCTCGATCGGCGACTTCGAGACCTGCATGGAAGCGGAACCCGTGCGGATGGCGTGCTGCGGGGGGACGCGTCCTGTGATCACGAAGCTGGGAGAGGAGCTTGATTGCCGCCCTGGTGGAGCGAAACGACGCTCCCTCGAACAGGCTCAGGTGCGGATCGATGGTGCTGGGGTCCAGCGCGCACACGATGTCGTTCAAGTCGACGCCGAGCGAGTCGTCCGCCCAGGGCTTGCGGGCGCGCCGGATCGACAGGGCGGCGAGGTCCGACCCGATGCGCCAGTCGCGCGCTTCGTTCGCGTCGGCCAGCTGCGCGAAAGCCATTGCTCGAAACTGCCCGGCACACGGCAGCGCGCGCATGCCCGCTTCACCCGAGCAGCGCTCCACCCGAGCAGCGCTCCGCGATGCGCGCGGAGCTTGTCCACGGCACGAACTCCATGATCTGGGCGAACAGCGTCTTGCCAGCATTCACGCGCACTCCTCGGGGTCGACAACCCCGGGAGGCTACGCGATTCCGAACCGTCGAAGTTCAAATCGACACCAAGCGAAATCGAGCTCAAACCCGCATCAATGGCGACCCTCAGCCATCGTGGGGGTCATTCCACCGGACAGTAGTGGTCCGATCTGGGTGTTCACGATGGTCCGAAACCCGCACTCTGGGATCAACTCCGCGCGATCAACCCGCCAAACGGTTCGAACTGGATGGGACCGATGGAGACCGTTATCCTCTGTCGTATGAATCGAGGCGCGTACCCCTTGATGGCGAGGCTGTTTTCCAGGCATTCCCTTCCCGCCTCGGCGGTGGACGCTTCGCGCGTAAGGAATGTATTGGTGGTGCGCCAGCACGATCAGTTGGGCGACTTCCTGCTCGCCACCCCCGTCTTCCATGCCCTCAAGACCCGCTACCCGGGTTGCCGTTTGGGAGTGATGGTGCGCGGTTACTTCGCCCAGACGCTCGCGAACAACCCCGACGTGGACGAGGTCCTCGTTTGGAAGCCCTCCGGCGGCTGGAACCCCCGCAACGTCCTGGACTATGTCCTGAATCTCCGCTCCGGCTGGGACCTCGCGGTCGTGCTGAACGACGTCAGCCATTCCTTCACCAGCGATGTGGTGGCGGCCTTGTCTGGCGCCGAGTGGATCGTGGGTTCCGCCGCTCGCCCCTTCCCCGGAACCCGGCGCAACTTCTTCTACAACATCGAGGTGCCGCGGGTCGATGGGTTGCGCCACCAGACGCTCCGCAACCTGGACATCATCCGCCCCCTCCGGGCCTCATCGTCGGATGCTTCCCCCCACATGTACATGAGCGCCGCAGAGAAGGCCCAGGCCCGCGGAACCCTCCTCAGCCTCGGTTGGGACCCTTCCCAACCTGCTGTCGGCCTCCATCTGGGAGCGGGCAAGGCCGGCAACCGTTGGCCGCCCGGGCGTTTCGCAGCCTTGGCCCGACGGTTGGAAGGACGGGGGGTCCAGGTCGTGGTGACCTGGGGCTTGAATGAAGACGACCTCTCCCACTCCTTCCGTTCCCATTTTGAGGGGAAGGCCATATACGCCGGCGCCCCTCCCCTCCGCGCCCTCGGCGCCGTCTTCCAGGCCCTCTCCGCCATGGTGGTCAACGACACCGGTATGATGCACCTCGCCGCGGCGTGCGGGGCCCCCCTGGTGGCCGTCTTCGGCCCCACCGCCCCGGAGGAATGGTGCCCCCTGGGACCGCGCTTTCTCTCGGTCCGCGGCGCAGAGGACTCCGTCGGCACGGTCTCCGTCGAGCAGGTCTGGGAAGCGCTCCGCACGCTCTTGCCTTGAACGGAAAGCGGAGGATGGCCGAGGAGTCGCGTCGGCCGCGCGTCTCCATCCCTCGCGCGGATCATACCGGTGATGACAGCCGCCCGTGGTGTCCACGACGAGGTTCCATGCGCGGAGGGCACGCCGCGTCACGCCCGCGCCTGCCCCGCTGCCCCTGCGCCGCCGGACCACGGCCCGGCGCGCGCATCGAGGCCGCGCCGCTGGAGGTGCGCCTGGATGCGCCTGACCACCGCGGGCTCGGTCACGAATGCGAGGATGCGCATCGCGCCTCCGCAGCGGGGACACACCATTACGTCGACCTGGAATACGAATCGCGCAGTTCCGCCCAGCGCCAGCCACCGCGCCTGCAGCGCCGGCCACGGTTCGGCCTCGCGCTCAACCTCGCGCGCCTGCGCGGGCGTGTCGTGCCCGTCAGCACCACGCCACGCCGTCGCCACCAACCCCGGCACCGCGTCTCGCTCGCCCAGAGCGGCGCGCGCGCGCAGGCGCGGATGGTTGGAGACGGCGCGCACGCTGTCCGCGAGGCCCTGTGGTCCGAGGCGCTCGCGCACCGTAACGGTACCCGCGAGGTGCGCGTCGAGCGCCGCCTGCGGTACGCCGGCGGGCATGCGCGAGATCACGGCCGGGTCCGCCACCGCGGTCGCGGGTCTCTTCGCGGGCATGCGGCCGAGCCCGCGACCACGACCAATGCTGGCATGGCGTGCGAAGGGGTGTGCGCGAAATCCTATCGCGGCCGCGTCACGCGGCGCCAGCGGGAGCCGCAGGCGCGGAAGGCGGAGGTGCGGACGGCTTCCGCCCCGCGTCCTTGAGCGCGAGCATGGGCGACTCGAGGAAGTGCCACGAGAGCACGGAGAGCGCCAGCGTCGGCACCGCGGCGAGCACGGTCAGCGCCACGCGCGACGTTCCGGGACGCCACGCCATGACGCACTGCTGAACCGGGAAGGCCCACAGGTAGAAGCCGTACGAGTAGTCACCGAGCCGGTTCCAGCGGCGGAGGAATCCGGCCGGCACCACCGCGAGCCACAGCACGGCGTACTCGAGTGCGGGCGGATAGAGCGCCATCCACGCGTGCCCGCGCCACAGCGCCAGCCCGAGCGCGGCGAGCGATGCTGCGAACAGCCCGCCCGCGAGCGGCATGCGTTCGCGCAGCACGTAGAACGTGGCGCCGGTGCCGAAGATCACCGAGAGCCGCAGGGCATGCAGCGCCCTGAAGCCGAGCGCGAACTCGAACTGCTCGTTGGCCGTGTACCCAACCCAGATCAGCACCGTCATCGCGATCACCAGCGCGCGCAGTACACGCTCGCCCAGCAGCCGTGGGCCGGTGAACGCCAGAAGTCCCGCGAGCGCGAGCGCGGCGTACATGTCGAGCTCGTACGGCAGCGACCACAGCGAACCGTTCACGACGCCGCGCATCGGCACGTTCGCGAACACGCCGGGCAGTCTGTAGGCGATCTTCCACGGCCAGCAGATCGCATCGCGCAGGGCGTACTGCCACGTGTCCGCGTGGCGCAGGTAGACGAGCGTCGGCAGGTTCGTCTGCAGCGCGCCGATCACGAATGCCGTGAGCAGCGTGCTCGCGGCGAGCGCGGGAACGATGCGCAGCGCCCGCGCGCGCAGGAAGTCGCCGAGCCGCCGGCGCCCGAGCAGGCTGCCGGTGACCAGAAAGCCGCTCACGGCGAAGAAGATGTCGACGGCCAGATGGCCCATCGAGAAGCCCGACAGCCGTGCGAGCGGTTCGTTCGTGGCGCCCGAGAGCGGCCAGGCGTGGCTCACGAGCACGAGCGCGGCCGCGAGGAATCGGAGCAGGTTGAAGTTGTTGTCGCGCCCGCCCGCCGAGCGGGACAGCATTCGCGTCATGGGTTCTCGCGGGAAGGTGTGCGATTTCCAGTTGGAAACTGAAGCGGCTCCAACCGCTGTGTTGTGAAGGCGTTTCGCGACGACCAACACACACAGACGAAAGGAGGCGTCGATGGGCAGTGTCATTCGCAAGGTGCGGAAGCGCAAGCGGCGGGGGGCACCACCGCCGGGCCATGTGCCGCGGCACGGTTCGGCATCGGCGGGGACCTTGTGCGACGCCCGTCGCACCTCGACCGGGCCGGCGACATTCTCCGTCGAGCGCTGCGCTATGCCTCGGGCCCATGACCGGATCCGGCCCCACGACCACACCGGCCGCGACGGCGCCGACGCTGCGCTTCATCGACGTGCGCAAGGAGTACGCGCTCGGCGACGACACCCTCCGCGCGCTCGACCGGCTCCCGCTCGAGGTGCGGCGCGGCGAGTTCGTGGCGGTCGTCGGCCGCAGCGGCTTGGGCAAGAGCACGGTGCTTCATCTGGCCGCCGGCATCGACGTGCCCACCCGCGGCGAGCACGGACAGGAACTTCCTTTCACGAGCCAGCGAGTGCACCCCCGGCCTCGCTCGTCGCCCAGGGGCGGCTCCCCGGCTGCCGCTGCGACATGATTCTGTCCGCCCCAACTGCAGCGGGAAGGGGTCCTCCCCATGGGACACCTCACGATGAGCCAGGCGGTGGAGCGGCGAGACCGGCGGGCGACGCGGCACGCGGGTTCGGGCGTGCGCGCAGGCGGACGCGCTGCCGCGCGAGGGGTCCTCGCGCGGCGTACCGCTGCGATCCTGCGTGGCCTGGCGGGGCTGGCGCCGAAGCCAGGCCAGACAACCGCCTGGGTGACTCGAATCCGGTACCGTCGGGACCGCCAACCACATCCACGCGCTGGCGGCTCCCGTGGGCCGCGCGAGCAGGCCCAGGCACGAAAAGCCATCAACGGACGGCATCTGCCAGCCGACAATCCAGACATGTGCCCCTCGGCCAATGGAGCAGCGCGCATGCACCTCCGCTCGTTCTGCACCGTCGCACAGGTCCTCGCCCTGTGCCTCGTCCAGCCGCACGACGCCAGCGCAGCGCTCCGTGCGCCTGCGGCCGCGGCAGGGGAATCGTACAGCCTCACGCGCTTCGTGCTCGTGACCAACGTCTTCGCCACCAGCAGCGGATCGTTCCCCTACCTCTCGCCGCTCGCCGACATCGAGGGCATCGTCCACACGAATGGGGAGCTTCGCTTCGCCGGGAACCCCGTCTTCACGGATACCGTCAGCAGTTCGAGCGGCCGGGCGTGGTTCTTCAACACCGGGGCGCCCGTCGAGCTGGCAGCGGACCACAACGGGTCGACCGACGTGCCGTCGTTCCCGAGGGGATTCCTCCGTTCGGCGCCGTACGTCCTGCTGCCGACGGACGCCTACGGGCAGCAGGCCGTCGCCCTCGGGTTCTGGGCGATACCGACCCCGCTGACGGCAGTGGAGATCAACGTTGCCCTGGGCCTGACGGGAAGCGCGCCACCGCCCAACGGTCTCTACTTCCCCCACAACGGCTCGCTGCTCACCGGCGGCTTCTATGTCCAGGGGGACCTGTCGCAATGCCGGTTGTGGAGCGACACGCTCGGCAACAAGCAGTGGCTCAGGATGGTACAGGGCTCAACGATCCGGACCGTGGTCGTGGACGGGGCCAGCAACTCGACGAGGGTCTGGTACAGCTCGAGCACGACGGGTACTCCGGCTCTCGTCTTCCTCAACCAACCTCCGACGTTCGTGATCTACGTCTCGGGTGGCATTCTCGACCTCGGGGGACCCAACCGGGTGAGCAGCCTCGCGCCGCCGGCCGTGGCGAAGCACACGCAACTCCATTTCGTGTCCCTCGGCGACATCGTCGTCCGACGCGACCTGACCTGCGATTCGCCCGACACGAGCGACAACGTGCTTGGGCTCTTCACTCCCGGGGGCGCGATCCGCATCGGCACGGACGCCCCGGACAACCTGCGCCTGGACGCCTTCGTGCTCGCACCGAGCGCCGTGAACGGCGAGTTCACGGTGGACTCGTGGGACTCGGGGGTGCCGCGTGGAACCCTTCACGTTCGCGGTGGGGTCGCGGAAAACTTCTTCGGGCCGGTGTGCACCTTTGACGGATCGGGCGCGCTTCAGTCCGGATACGCACGCGAGTTCCGCCATGACGATCGCGGGCTGGCGCCACCGTGCTACCCAATCGTTGGCCCGGCGCTGGTCGGAGTGAACTCCGCCCCCGAGCCGCCACCGTCACTTCGGTTCCGGAGTCTGTCCCCGAATCCATCCAGCGGTCCGATCCGCATTCGCTACGTGCTGCCCCGCGACGAAGTCGTACGCCTGCAGGTGATCGATATCCTGGGGCGTCGCGTCGCGACGCTCGTCGACGGCAGGCAGTGCGCGGGCGATCACGAAGCGCTCTGGAGGGGCGCGAGCGCGCGGTCCGTTCGCCCCGGCATCTATCTGCTGCGAATCGAGGCCGGGGGCGAGTCCGCCGTCCGACGCGTCGTGCGCCTGGAGTAGCGCGCCCCCCACCCGCGGGACGAGCCGCGCTCCGCTCAACCCCTGCAGCACCCCGCATCCACGGCCGCGCAGGCAGGATGGGGCTTCGCGACTCTCCGGAAGATCCGGACCGTACGCATGGAGGTTCGTCCAGCCAGAGGCTCCACTCCGCCAGTCGCCCCGCCTGGCACGACGGGCAGAACCCGCGTTCGTTGCAGCGAGACGCCACAGGAACTCCGCCCGGCACGCAGCGCAGCGCACGCGCGCGAACCCGTGCTCCAGTAGTCCGCAGTCGAGGAAGCGCCCGACCACCTCGGCCACCACGGAACGCAGCGGGCCGTGCGTCGGCTTGTGGCGTTCCTCGTGTACGCGCACCAGCGTCTCGAAGTGATCGGCGAGCAGCCGGTACGGCGACGAGGCCTACGGTCGGCGCGGCACGTGGGCTCGGGCGTGCGCGCAGGCGGACGCGTTGCCGGGCGTGGCGGCATCGCGAGGCGCGTCGGGCTCCGTGCCCGGCGCCGACGCTCCCGGTCACGCAGCGCGTGGCCGCGCGACGCTCACCCGTGGCGCGGCGTCCACGACAGCGCCACGGCGTGCCCGGTGGCGACGTCGCGCTCCCGAACGACCGCGGGCGTCGTGCGCGCCTCTCGCTCGCCACCCCGTCGCCGCCCCCACCGCATCCGCAAGCACGGTCACGCGGTTGTCCGAGACCCCGAAGGACCTGCCACCCACCTTACCAGCGCTCCTCCTTGCCGCCCGCGTGGCGCACCTTCATCGTGCCGCTCGCCAGCGTCGTCACCATCGCGGCGTGGTGCGCCAGCACGCCGAAGCAGCCCTCGCTGCCGGGCGCCTCGACGTACTCAACGTCGCCGTCCGGGCCGGGATACGTTTCCGCGCAAGAGCCGCGCAAGCCGGGTCCGGCGCCAGACGCAGGACCGGCGGCCCTCACGAGGACGATCGCCGGCCTGGATGTGCCGCGAACCGCGGGACGTTACCGGTACAGGGACTTGACCGCGCCCCAGGTCGTGTTGCGCACCGGTTCGGCAGCCTGTAGGCAGTTGGTTTGGCTGTCGGATGGGTACTGCCAGCTGATCAGGTGCCGGGTCGCGTGCTGGCTGCCAAAGACGGTAACCACCGGCTCGGGATCAGGCTGGTAGTACTGCAGACGGCTGAAATCGATGCAGGCCGGGATCAGGCAGCCCAGGCAGCCGTCCACGACCCGCGCCTTCGCATTGCTGAACCTGATGTTGAGCAGGAAGTACTCACGGCCGGCGTCCACCAGCTTCTCGTCGCCCATGGGCAGCGCACCTGCAGCATCGAGCTGCGACGCCCAAGGCAGGTTCTGGCGGTAGTCAGCGATGCCGCTCATCGCGTTTTCGGTCCAGCTGTCCGCACAGTTGATGGCCCCACCCGGGCGGCTCACGTTGCACGACAGCCAGCTGTTGATGCGGCCGGCGCAGGCGTTGCCCCACCACGCCGGCAGCACGCCGCTGCGGAAGGAGATGTCCACCCAGACCTCGGCGCTGCTGAAGAGCGGTACGCTTTGTGTTGGAACCCACGACAGCACCATCGTATTGCCGTCCGTGGTCGCCGTGCAGGCGAACGTCTTGTTGAGCACCCCGCCGTCCCCAACGCAATGGTCCCATCCGAGGTACAGGCCGGGCGTCGTGACCTGCGCCGATGCGACCCCGACAGAGAGGGCGAGAAGCACGCTGAAGAACAGAAGTGTCTTCTTCATTCGGATCCTCCGGAGCGTGGACTTCATGAGGCCTTGCCCGGCCGGCTGCTCTCCTGCTCCTCCCGGCTTTCCGAGGAGCCTGCGCGCGAGCCGACAGCGCGAGGAACTTCCGTTCGCCCGCGACGACGCCGTTCCTTCCGGAAGGCTGCGCGATAGGGACAAAACAGGAGGGGAAGGATCCTGTCGCGGTGCGTGCCGGATTGCAAGGGTCTGGCGGTCGCGTCAGGTCGGGTTCCGGGTCCGCTGCGGGCAACGGACGTCCGCGGCCGAGGAGCCATGCGAGAGGGCCCGCACACCAAACACGGAACCGGCGGCAGTCACGAGGACAACCGCCGGCCTGGTTGTACTGCGAACTACGGTTGGTTCCAACGGTACAGCGACCTGACCGCGCCCCAGGTCGTGCCGTGCGTCGGGGAGGCGATGCGGCAAAACGCGCCGCTGGCGGTCGGGTTCTGCCAGCAGATCCACGAGTTGTCACCAGCGGCCGTGGTCGTGACCTGCGGCGGGGGCGCCGGTTGGGCGTATTGAAGCGTGTCCGGCGTCTCACGCCCGTGTTGACGGGCGGTGGTCAGACTTCGCTGACGATGCTCTTCAGCAAGGCGTGACGGCGTTCGGCGACCTCGGCGGCGAAGGGGTCCTTCCAGCCGTGCGGTGTGAGCTGCTTCACGTCCATGCAGGTCGATAGGCGCGTCAGCACGCCCTTGAAGTGGTCGCCGGGACGGATCCCCGCGGCCTTCGCTGTCGTCAGCAGGCTCATCAGGATCGCAGCGGTCCTGCCGCCACCTTCGCGCTGGGAGGAAGGGCCAGTTCCTGCGCCCGACCGCGAAGCAGCGACAGCAGCGCCCGCTCGGCGGCGTTGTTCGAGATCGCCAGCCGCCCGTCCCCGACGTGGCACAGCAAGGCCGGCCACTGGTTGCGCGCATCGCCGATCGCCCTGCCCAGCAGCGGCACTTCGGCAACGCTTCGGCGACGCCTGCGTCTCGGCCAGATCCAGCCAGGCACGGAACTCCCCGAGCAGCAGCCTCGCCTGCTGCACGCGCAACTCGGCACGCGCGGCGTCGGGCAGATCCTTCGCCGCCTCCTCAATCTGGAACCGCGCGGATCCGATCGACCGCCTGCTTCGCCAACGCGGGATCCGTCGCCCCGGCGTCGACGAACTTGCAGCGCTCGGGGCTACGAGGACGTCAGGAACTCGAGGGTGCTCGCCGTTGCTCGCCACGTTCGGCGAGAGTGCTTGGTGAGTCCCGAGCGATGCCAGAAGACTGCGAGCGCTTGTCTCTTCATCTCCATGCCTTGATGCCACACGCTCTCGCGTTCTCGCGCATCTGAGCGAGCAGGACGTTCCGCTCACGCCAGGGCGCGGACCTCCGTCAGCAGGTCGCGAAACGCCACGGCCCGCACGCGCGGGGCCATTGGGAAGTTGTGCTGGCCGGCGTGAACGACGGTGAGTGCGTCCAGTTGGAGGTCGCTCAGCGCCGACCGCATGGACGGCGTCAGGGACGGAGCGCTGGTGCGCTTGATCTCGAAACCCAATCGTCGGCGTCCGGGCACCACGAGGAGATCCAGCTCGGCGCCGGTGTGCGCGCGCCAGAAGAAGCGCTCCTCGGGCCGGGCGCGCAATCGGCGCACGACCTGTTCGAGCACGAATCCCTCCCACGAGGCCCCGACCTTGGCGTGCGAGAGCAGCTCGTCGCGATCCCGCAGACCCAGCAGCGCGTGCAGGATTCCCGTATCCGCCACATACACGCGTGGCGCCTTCACCCGCCGCTTGCCGATGTTCTCGTGCCACGGCTCGAGCACGCGCAGCGCGAACGTGCCCACGAACTGGTCGAGGTGGCGGCGCACGGTGGTGTCGGCCACCCCGAAGGCGCGCGCGAACTCGGAAGCATTCCAGATCTGCCCGTGATAGTGCGCCGGCATCGACCAGAACCGGCGCATCGTCTCGGGTGCGGCGCGGAAGCCCAACCCCGGAAGCTCACGCTCGAGGAAGTCCCGTATGAGCGCGCGCCGCCACTCGAGGCTCGCCGATTCGGAACGCGAGAGGAACGAGAGCGGAAGACCCCCTCGCACCCAGAGCCGCTCCCACTGAGCCGGGCGGACCTCCTCACAGTCGAATCCCGGGATGTCGGCGTAGCCGATCCGCCCTGCGAGCGTTTCAGCGGACTGCTTCAGCAACTCCGGCGAGGCGCTTCCGAGCACGAGGAACCGCGCCGGCAGCGGGCGCCGGTCCGCGAAAACGCGAAGCACGGGAAACAGGTTCGGCCGCCTCTGGATCTCGTCGAGCACGACCAGGCCCCGCAGGGCTCCCAACGCCAGCTCGGGCTCGCGCAGTCGCGCGAGGTCCTGCGGGCTCTCGAGGTCGAAGAAGGTCGTCGGGCCGCGGAACTCCGCGCCGACCTGCCGCGCCAGCGTGGTCCTTCCCACCTGCCGGGCACCGAGGATGCCCACCACGCGGAAAGCCCGCAGCAATCGCCGGATCTCCCCGGCACGCCCTGCTCGCAAGAGCATCATGAATGGCGTGGTACCATGAAATCTCAGCGCTTGGCGCTGGATTATCCTGCCTCGGTCGAACCCGGCCCGACCGCTGCGCCGGCCTGCCCGCCGGGTGCTGGAGCAACCCGCCCAGCCGGGCCTCCCCGATCGGGAGGCTCATGGGCTTCGTCGTGCCGGGCGAGGCCACTACCCCGCCGCCACTCCCGCCGCGTTCGCCAGCACGGTCGCACGGTTGTCGGAGACCTCGAAGAAGCCGCCGTCCGCCTGCCAGCGCTCCTCCCTGCCACCCGCGTGGCGCGCCTTCAGCGTGCCGCTCACCAGCGCCGTCACCATCGCAGCGTGGTGCGCCCGACACCCAAGCAAACCTCGCTGCCGGGAGCCTCGACGTACGCGACGTCGCCCTCGAACACCGCCTGCTCCGGCGTCGGGATCGAGATATGAATGGGAGTGACTCCGTGGCCTTGATGCCGCGCACAAGACCGCCCGTAGAATCCATCCCGGAGCAGCGGACGACGTTGTTGGCGACGCATGACGCCGCCAACGCCCTGCAGGGATTCCAAGAGCGCCCTATGGAAGCGGGCCGGGCGATTCCCGCGTGACCTTCCGGCCGCTCCCGCCGAGCCGCGGGATCGTGAGCGAGGCGAACTGCTCGGGCGACCTGGCGACCAGCCCGCCCAACCAGCTCAGCACTTTCGCCTCGGGCTCGCTGCTCGCGGAGCGCTCCGCGGCCTCCAGCTCCTGCACGCACTCCGCGCGCGGACGGGTCACCAACAGACAGTGGGCGAGCTGCGTCGCGATGGAGGTGTACAGATCGGTCTCGTTCGCGCGCGGCGGATAGCGCAGACCGAGGCGGTAGGCGGCGATCGCCGCCTCGAAGAACCCGCCGCTCTCGTAGTTCACGCCCATGTTCCAGAAGAAGAAGTCCTCGAGGCCGGTCGACCCGGCCTGGAAGGGCGCGGGGCCGGGTACGACGTCGCGCCCGGCGAACCAGCCCGCGTGATCGGGGTTCCGGTAGATGACGATCTCGGGCCCGGTGCACCCCTTCGCGTCGAATCGCTGCGCCACCCGGAAGCGGCGATCGAGCTGGGCATAGAACGCACACTGCCGCGGAAACCGGGCAGGGTCGGCCTGGTAGCGCCCGCGCACCGAGCCCGTCACGATCACCAGGTCCACGGCGCGGTAGAGATCGAGGTCGTAGAAGCCAGCCGTCCGCTCCGGGGCCACCTGCGCCATCGGCAGGTACTGGACGGCGTAGATCCGGGGACGGTGAGGGTTGTCCGCGAGGCGCGCGCTGAACTCTCCCATCATCAGGTCCGGCAGCGTGTAGTTTGCCAGCTCGGGAGCGTATTGCTCCACCGCAACCAGGGCGCCCTCGGGCACGTTCTCGTGGATCCAGCGCAGGGCCTGCGTGCGCGTGTCCGGCTTCCACCGGTCGCCCAGTTCGCGTCCCGCCGCGGAGGCGAACAGCGGGAGCGCGGCGAGCGCGCACGCGAGGCCCCATGCTGCCCCGCGCCGCACCGCGCTCCCCATGCCCTTCGGGAAGGCGCGCCCCACGAGCCAGGCCGCACCCGCCGTCGCCAGGGCGATCAGGGTCGGCAGCATGGGGATGAGGTAGCGATCGGCACGCATGCTCCACGAACCGACGATCGCGAGGTAGGCCACCACCATCACGGCCGGGACCACGACCCGGCGATCGCGGCGAAGCATCGCAAGCGCGACGATCGCAGTTGCCGCGAGCACCAGCATTGGCCAGCCGAGCATGGTCCCTGCCAGCACACGCGCGTAGAACGGCAACGCGGGCCCCACGCCCGAGCCGAAATGGCCGAGGGCCATGTGCTCGCGTTCGGCCGCGAGGTCCACCTGGAACGCAGGCTGGTCGAGCAGCACGTAGGGCGACGTGAGCACGAACGCCGCGACGGCCGCGAGGCCCACGACGAGTCCGGCACCGAGGATCCTCCCCGCGCGGCCGCCGGGTCCACCGGCAAGCGGCTGCGCGACGGCGCGCGCGCGACGCTTCGCCGGGCGGGCGCCGCTGCCCTCGACGGACGCCGCCGCAACGTGCGAGAGACCGCGTGGCGTGGCGAGCAGGAGCGCCACCGCACACGGCAGCAGAAGGATCGCCCCCGTGTACTTGGACGAGGCCGCGAGCCCAGCGCACAGACCCGCCGCAATGAGCGCCCGGCGGTCAGCGCGTTCGAGCAGCCGCAGAGCCAGGGCGCAACCGAGCGTCACGAAGAAGGCCAGCGGGATGTCGACCTCGACCTCCTGCGCCCGCGAGATGAGCAGGGGATTGACCGCCACGAGGATGGCCGCCGCCCAGGCCGGGGCGGAACCGGACATGCGGCGCGCCAGCATGAAGGTGGCGGGCACCAGCCCCGCGCCGAACAACGCGGTGAGGGTCCGTCCGACCAGGAAGAACGGCGTCTTGTCCGTGGCCCACAGGATGCGCAGGTCGATCGGCGAGCGCACCTGGCCCGTGAGCCGCAGGACCAGGTACATGAACTTCTGGGCCACGAACTGCAGGTAGATCACCAGGCTCGGGTAGCGGAAGAAGTGCGGGTTCAGGTCGAACCCGTGGCCCGAATCCCACCCCCACATGTCCCAGGCCACACGCAGCGGCTTGGCCTCCTCGTACACCTGCGGGAGGCTCCATCCGATCCCGGCGAGGCGCACCGCAAGCGCGGCGGCGAACAGGGCCACGAACCAGATCGTGCGGGAGCGATGCCATTCCCGCCCCGGGCCGGCATCGGGCTTGCCGGCCAGCGTCGAGGACGGCTCGGGTCTCGGCCACTGCTTCACCATCGTGGCAATCTAGCCCGGAGTGTTCATGAACCGCCAGCCGAGAGTGCGAGATGGGTGCACGGCATAGAAGTTGGGTTGCCGGGAACAGTCGCTGGGTAGCAGGGCGTGGCTTAGGGCTTGCGACAAAATAACTATAGCAAGCTATCGTTACCGACGCGGTCGAATGGTGTAGTTCCAGTCGCCATGAAACTCATCGCGGAGCAGATTGATCGTCCCCCACTCTCTGTCCGAGACCTTGCGGCCAATCGGGTAGCGACGGCGGTCCAGGCGGCAGGAGACTTTCAAGCCTGTCGTTGTGGTGGTCTTGGAGATCAGGTTCACCACCGTCGCATAGTCGGCCAGAGGTTCGCCACGCCAGTTCGAGCTGATGAACGAGAACAGTCGGTGCTCAACCTTGTTCCATTTGCTCGTACCCGGCGGAAAATGGCAGACCGCGATCGGCAGACGAAGCTCATCGGACAGGCGTTGCAGCTCCCATTTCCACAGGCGCAGCCGCGAACCGTTGCTGCCCCCCGCATCGGCAGTGATCAACAGGTGCCGTGCCTTGGGATACGCGCGCCGACCTTCCGCTCGCCACCATGCCCGAATGGACGCAACGGCAAAGGTCGCGGTGTCATGGTCCGTTCCGACATGGACGAAGCCTTTGTTGCGGGTCAGTTCGTAAATGCCGTAGGGGTGCGCCCGCGGGACCGATGGGTCTGGAAAGTCGTGACCATTGACCGCCTGGGCTTCGCCCTTCTGGAGCCACTGCTTTCCGCGATTGGCGTAGTTTCCAACCAACTCCTTCTTCTTCGTGTCCACGGAGATAACGGGCTGCGCGGCACGCATGTCTTGGGTCACCCGGGCATTGATGTACTCGAACTGCGCATTGCGGTCCGGATGTTGTTTGCCTTCGACCGTCTTGCGATTGCCCTGGAGGCTGTAGCCCATCCCATGCAGCAGCGCCCCGACCAGCCGACTACTGGCAGAACATCCGAGCTTGGCCAGTTCCAGCGACAGCCGTCGCGTGCTCTTGCAGGTCCAGCGCAGCGGAGACTCCGGATCGCCGCGTGTGAGCGGTTCGACCAGTCCCTCGAGTCGTTCCGGCAAATCGGGTTGATGCTCGACGCCTGACTTGCGTCCGCCGCCGGGCCGGCGGACGCGGCCCACCGGCAGAATGTCGCCGGTTTCGATCTCGCGTAGCCCGACCAGGATCGCACGCCGGGAAATGTTCGTCGCGCGCGCCACCAAAGAGATGCCGCCGTATCCTTGCGCGCTCGCTTCCGTGGCAGCCCAGATCCGTCGCGTGTGCTCATCCAACCGCGAGGCAAGAGATCGGAACTTCCCCCGAATCGCCGCTTCCAGATCCATGCCACAAGCATAACCGATCCCAAATCAAGATGCGATATTTATTTTGTCGCAGGCCGTTACCCCTTCGCCGCCCCCACCGTGTCCGTCCGCACGGTCGCGCGGTTGTCCGAGACCTCGAAGAAGGCGCCGTCCACCTGCCAGCGCTCCTCCTTGCCGTCCGTGTGGCGCACCTTCAGCGTGCCGCTCGAGAGCGCCGTCACCATTGCAGCGTGGTGCGCCAGCACCCCGAAGTAGCCCTCGCTGCCGGGCGCCTCCACGTACTCGACGTCGCCGTCGAACACCGCCTGCTCCGGCGTCAGGATCGAGAGATGAAAGAGCGTGGCCATGGCGTCAGACGGCC
>CAIXRL010000324.1 GCA_903921835.1 Candidatus Eiseniibacteriota bacterium
CGAGCCGTCCCGCGACCACCCACAGCGGGCGGATGAGCGACGCGCCGAAGCGCTCGCGGTAGGCGCGCGCCGGGGCGAGTTCGGCCTGCTCGTCGGGAAGATCCGCACCGTTGGGCACGACCCGCACGCGTTCGCGCGCGATGCCGTAGTCGTTCACGAGCATCTCCGCGACCGCGCCGCACACCGCGGTCACCGCGTCGGCCGCCGCGAGCAGCGAACCCACGTCGTCGAGCGTACCCAGAAAGCGAACGCGGTTGCCGATCCCGAGCTGCTCGGCGCGCTGCTCGAGTTCGCCGCGCAACGTGCCGTCGCCGGCCACCGCGAGCGTGAAGTCGAGCCCGCGCTTGCGCACCTCGGCGAGCGCATCGAACAGCACGGCGTGGCCCTTCTGCTCCTCGAGCCGTCCCGCGACCACCCACAGCGGGCGGATGAGCGACGCGCCGAAGCGCTCGCGGTAGGCGCGCGCCGGGGCGAGCTCGGCCTGCTCGTCGGGAAGGTCGGCACCGTTGGGCACGACCCGCACGCGTTCACGCGCGATGCCGTAGTCGTTGACGAGCATCTCCGCGACCGCGCCGCACACCGCGGTCACTGCGTCGGCGCGCCCGAGCTCGTCGCGCTTGAGCGCCTTCTGCCCGCCCGAGTGCGGCCGGCCGACGATGTGCTCGGTCACCACGAAGTGCTTCGCTCCCGCCGCGCGCGCCAGAGTCGCGAGATAGCGATCCGCGGCGGGCCAGACGTGATGGACGTGGACCACGTCGGGACGCAGGCGGCGCAGCCTCGTCCACGTCCGGAGCATGCCCCGCCAGTCCCAGCGCGAGTCCACCTCGGCGACGCGGTCCACTCCGAGTCCGCGCGCGGCGAGCGCCTGCGCGAACTCGTCGAGCGCGGGCGCCGGGCTCAGCCACAGGCTGACGTCGAAGCGCTCGGGAGCCAGCCGGGTCGCGAGCTCCCAGACGACGCGTTCCGTGCCCCCCACCGCCTGGCCGCTCTCGACGAGCAGCACCTTCACGCGTTGCGGGGCGGCGTTCCGCATGGAGTTCAGCAAGCCTCGCCCGGCAGGGCCGCGTCCGCTCCGCGCGACACGATGGTGGTGGAACAGCGGGTCGCCCGGGATGCCGAACCGGCCTCCCCCATGCAGCCACAGCCGACGACGACGACCCGCATGTTCGTTCCTCCGAGGCGCGCGGCCCGCGGCCTCGTGTTCGATCGATTCAGCAGCTCAGGGGGTGGACGTCCGGGGACGGTCCGCTGCGGGGGCTTCCCCGCGATCCGACTGCGTAATGTGCCACACCCGCACGCCGGTGAATGTCCACCGGCCTGCATGCGGGTACCGCGACAGGAGCCAGCACGCGAAATGGTCGCCGGGGTCGAGGTCCTCGCTGCGGCTCAGCACCACCCACGTGC
Organism: Candidatus Eiseniibacteriota bacterium; assembly: GCA_903921835.1. Taxonomy (GTDB): domain Bacteria; phylum Eisenbacteria; class RBG-16-71-46; order RBG-16-71-46; family RBG-16-71-46; genus CAIXRL01. Next base: position 1,405 of record CAIXRL010000324.1, read on the forward strand.
CGGCCGCCCGCGACAGTGCCCCGTCGAACCGCTCCCGCATCTTTTCGGGCGCGGCCGCGAATCCCAGCCACCAGCGTTCGACACGCAGATCCCTGCCGTAGAACTCCACCGGATCCGGAGATCCGACCCCGAGCACCTGCTCACCGGGAGCCACTGCGGCACGAATCGCCGCGAGCGCCCCCCGGTAGTCCTCGCGGGCGTACTCCGGTACGAAGTAATGATGGTACAACGATACGCACCACAGCGTCGCGATCCCCGCCGCGAACAGGCGACGAAACCCCGGCCGCATGTCCGCGAACGCGGCCGCGAACGCCATCAGCATGCACGGCAGCGCCACGGCGACGTAGCGCGGATTGAAGACCTTGAAGTTCTGGGACGCAAAGTAGCTCACCAGCAGCACGGGCGCGACAAACCACAGGAACGTGTCGGCCAGACGACGCCGACGCCCCAGAGCCATGAGCCCCAGGACCCCCAGGATCCCGAAGACGGTCCCGGTCGCGGCGAGCTCGCCCCCGTGCCGCAGGATCGTGCCGGAATCGGCGTGGAGCTTCAGCTCCCGCAGCGAAGGCCCGAGCGTGTAGCCGACCGCGAACACATGGAGCAGGAAGGGCACGGCGGCCGCATGGAACGTGGTTGTGCCGCGCAGGGCGATCTCGCCGGCAACCGCGGCGCGGCGGGGCGCGAGGCGGCTCCAGTCCCACGTGCTCGCGATCCGCGGCAGCCAGGGCAGGATCACCAGGGCGAGCAGCAGGGCGACGGCGCCCAGGACCACCAGGCGCCTCGGGCGCGACGCGGGCTCGCCGCCCAGCCACAACCGCAGTTGCAGGGGAGCCAGGAGCACGAACGCGAAGTTGGTGAGGAGCCCCAGGGCAAGCGAGACGAGCGCACCACCGAAGGCCAGGATCGAGGCCCGGCGCTGCAACTCGAGCAGCGAGGCGATGGAGACGATCGCCCACAGAACCAGCAACGAGTAGTTGCGCGTCTCCTGCGAGTACCACACGAGGAAAGGCGAACCCGCCGCCAGCCACGCGGCCGGGGTGGTGGCGGCACGCCCGAGCCAGCGGTGCGCAAGCCACGCCATGGCGGGAACGCAGAGCACCCCTGCAAGCGCGCTCGGCGCGCGCAGCGCCCATTCGCTCTCGCCCGCGAGGCGCATCCAGAAATGGAGTACGAGGCCGTAGAGCGGCCCATGCACGTTCTCGAGCAGGTCGCGCAGGCTCAGGGTGCCCCCGCCGCCGGCGCTTCGCCAGGTGGCGATTTCGTCCACCCACAGGCTCTGGTGCCCGAGGCGGAACAAGCGCAGCGCCGTCGCCACCAGCGTGGCGGCGGCGATGGAGCGGATCAGGGCCGATGTGGGCGGAGCGATGCGATCAACGACGGCCGGCCGCGCGGACGCGGGAGGGTGCGTGGGCACTCCGGTCAGTACGCTCCCTCCCGGGACAGGACCGCGGGAATCGTGCGCAGGAGGATCTCGGCGTCGAGTCGTAACGACCGGTGCCTGATGTACTCGAGGTCGAGCCGCATCCATTCCTGAAACCCAATCCGGCTGCGACCGCTGATCTGCCACAGGCAGGTGATGCCGGGCCGCACGTCGAGGCGTCGCAGTTGCCAGGGCTCGTACTGGGAGACTTCCCCGGGGATCGGCGGACGCGGGCCGACAAAGCTCATGTCGCCGATCAGGACGTTGAAGAACTGCGGAATCTCGTCGAGGCTCGTCGAGCGCAGGAAGCGGCCGATGCGCGTGATGCGCGGGTCGCGGGCGATCTTGAACACCGGCCCGTCGGCCTCGTTCATGTGCGCCACCGCGTTCCGCTTGCGATCCGCGTCCTTCACCATCGAGCGCAGCTTGTAGAAGGTGAACGCGCGGCCACCGCGGCCGATCCGCACGGACTTGTAGAAGACGGGCCCGCGCGATTCGAGCCGGATGAGCAGTGCCAGCACGGCGAGGAGCGGCGCACTCAGGAGCAGCGCCAGCAGCGAACCGAAGACATCGAACGCGCGCTTGCCGTAGCGAAGGTAGACACCCGCGGGTGCGGGCGTCTCGAAGGGAAGCACGGGCGCCGCGGCTGGATTGGCTGCCGCCAGCCGCGGCTGCACCCAGGCGCCATGAGCGCCGCTGCGCGGACGAGCATGCCCGTTCGCGTAGCCGTGGGAATGTGCGCCGCCGTTCGCACCGGGTCGAGGCCACGCCACAGCGGGGGTTCCACTCGCTTGCATGCGAGCGGGCAACGCGGGTCCGGTCTGAGTTGTCGCGTCCACGGAATCGTTCCTTGCCGGGTTTTCAATCGAAGTCGACAGGCCCGGACCTCGGACCTGCGCCTCGCCTACGGACGAGAAGATGTCGGGCTCCATTGATGCCATTCTTAGTTGTCGTCGCCCTGCAACAGGAGCCGGGAGGCAAACAGCACCCCCAGGCTCTCAACACACTCGCGTCATCCGCCGGATGCGGAAACTGGATTGATCGAGTACGAGCGACGGGGGGGGAAACCAAGATGTCTCTTCCTGATGCATGTCCCGGATCATTTCGATCTCCCGGACCCTGCAGCGGGTCCGGTTGGTGCTGCTCGTCCAGCGATGTTCGACCCAGTTAGCAAGGACTCGTGGGGCGCTCCTCTTTGAAGGTGGGAAGAGGAAACTGGGGAACCGACCGCGCCGTCAGTTTAGCAAGGGCATGACGCCGTTTTCAACCGGGATTTCTTCATCGGAGCACGCCCCCCCGAAACACCCGCTTCCCCGCGTGCAATACGCCCGCTTCAGGCCTTCCCCGCGCCGGTCCCAGCCCCGGCCCAGGGCCCGTTCCCCGGTCCCGCCCACGGGCACCCGCGGCGCGGCCCGTGGTTCAGGAAGCAGCGCGCGAGCGCACCGACGCGCTCGCCTTCGACGGCGACGGAGAGCTCCTGGATGATCCCGCATCGTCCACGATCGGGACCCTCAAACGGCAGGCACGCTCCGAACGCGGCCAGGACGAGCGCGGTCGGGCGCCTCCCGCGCGCGATCGACCTCGTCCAAGGCCAACGCCGCCCCCCGGTCGGCAGTCGGAAGACAGGTTGCGCGATGCCACCACTGGGCACCCTACTCGACGTACGCCATCGTGCAGCCGAGGTGCAGCAGGTTGCCACCCCACAGAGCCCAACAGCAGGCCCATCAAGCCATGCCGCGCGTGCACGTAGCGGAGCCGGTTGGGAGTGAACGAGAAACGTCGAAACGTGCTCTCGAGTGCGCCACCGATGGGAACGAAGTGATGGAACGTGGCATGGTTCCATTGCAGGTATGGAGCGCATACCGCGCGGAACGCGAGGCTCGCCACCCCGCCGAGCTTGCGCAGCGCACAGGCCAGCGCCCGGCTCCCATGCACTTCCCGGAACGAACGCCGAGTGCCGAAGTGTGCGAGCTTGGAGTGTTCTCTCGCGCTCTGCTACGTTCCAACTGTCCGTGCCCGCGAGCGTCAGGATGCACCTACCCACACTCGGAACTTATCCGCATGCACAGAAACCTGACGCTGAGCGTGGTGATTCCCTGCTACAACGAGGAAGATGGCGTGCGTGAGGTCATCGGGCGCATGCCGGCCTGCGTCGACGAGATCGTGGTCGTCGACAACAACTGCACCGACCACACTTCCGAGGTGGCGACCTCGCTTGGCGCGCGCGTGGTGTTCGAGAAGACCCCGGGCTACGGCGCCGCCTACACGGCGGGAATGGCCGTGGCCACCGGCGATATCATCGTCACCCTGGACGGCGATGGCACCTACCCGCCCGAGGAAATCACGCGCCTGGTGGACCACCTCGTCCAGAAGCCGCTCGACTTCCTGTCCGCGAGCCGCTTCCCCCTCAGCGATCCCCGGGCCATGGGGTTCACCAGCCGGTTCGGCAACTGGGTGCTGACGATCGTCGCCATGGTGCTGTTCCTCAGGCCCCTGCGGGACAGCCAGTCCGGCATGTGGGTGTTCCGGCGGACCCTGCTCGGGAGCCTCAGGCTGACGTCCGACGGCATGCCGTTCAGCCAGGAGATCAAGCTCGAGGCCATGCTGCTCGGGGCCCGTTTCGGCGAGGCCCACATCCCCTACGGCGCCCGGATCGGCGAGGTCAAGCTGCAGAAGTGGCGGGATGGCTGGCTCAACCTGACGTTTCTCGTGCGGAAGCGCTTCGGGCTGGTGTAGTGCTCCGGACGGGCCCCGCCGGCCTCAGGGCGGGTCGTCGTCCGACCGATAACCTCCTGACGGCTGTCGCCAGCCGCTCCTCTTCGCCGCATGGTGCCACCCGAACCAGGACACGCTGATGGCCCACACTCCAGACCCCACCCCGGCTACCGGGAGATCCACCCGGGAGCCGGCGGGTCGTGGCGTGCGCGGGACGAGGACCGGGTTCGGCAGCCGCCTGTCGGATTGGGTGGCGCGCGCCGGAGCGGCGCTGGCGCTGACGGCCGTGGGCATCGTGCTGGGGCAGCAGTACATGCAGCCGGACAAGCGCGTGCTGTCCCTGATGGCCGCCGTGGTCCTCGCCGGCGTCGCCTGGAGGCTCGACCTCGTCACCTCCATCGGCATGATGATCTTCCTGCTTCCCTTCCCCAAGACGACGACGTTCGGCACCACCAACACCGCAATCGAGCTGCTCATCGCCATCCTGTGGCTGGTGAATGCGAGCCAGGGGCGCACCACGGCCCTGCGCCGCACCCCCCTGGACATGGCGCTGCTGGGGCTGGTCATCGTGTACGCATGTTCGTTCTACAACATCACCGACCCGGCATCCATGGCCACTGCGCTGGCGAACTTCGAGATCTTCCTCAGTTCTGTGCTCTGCTTCTACATGATCGTCTCGAACGTGAACACCACGAAGGCGCTGGAGAGGGTCCACACGTTCCAGATATTGTGCGCACTCTGCGTGTTCCTCATCGCGGCTTACGAACTCGGACACCCCGGTGCGGTCCTGGGCTGGATCCGGCTCGGAGAGCCCGCAGGTGTTGGCACCGGCGAGGGGATAAGTCTCCACGGCCGCCGCGTGGGTTCGTCGTTCCACGACTACGAACTACTCTCGGAGTTCGCCGTGGTCACAATGCAGCTGGGCCTTTTCCTCTGGGCTCGCGCCACCAGCATGATCCGCCGGAGCCTGCTGTCCGCCTTCCTCCTGCTCAACCTGTTCGTCCTGTTCGCCACAGTGACGCGTGGCGCCATCGTCTCGCTGGCGTTGGGACTGCTGGTCATGCTGTGGACGGCGCGGCGGCGGGTTCAGTTTGTCCCCCTCGTGATCGGACTCTCGGTATTCCTCACGCTGTTCGTGGGGATGAACTACTACGTCGCCAACTTCACCGCCTCGGGAAACATGTTCGGGCGGCTATCGGAAACCCACTTCGAGGGGGTTGTCCCGGACTCCCGCATCGGCACGTGGGTCCCAGGCCTGCAGCGGGCGATGACGCACCCGTGGATCGGTCAGGGTCCGGCCTATGTCGCGATTTTCGGATTTGGATTCACCTACCCACACAACGTCTACATCTACTACGCGAACATCGTGGGCTTCGTCGGACTGGGCTTCTTCCTGCTCATCCTTGTGGGATTGGCGCGCATGACCGTGCCGACCGTGGACAGCCTGCGCCACCACGACTATGCGCGCGCCTTCCAGCTCGTGGCGCAGGCGCAGTTCGTGACCTTCGTCGTCAACGAGACCAAGATCGACTACCTGCGCAATTCCAGCTACACGCCGGTCGTCTGGGTCATGATTTCGATGTGGGTCGCGACCTACATGGTGGCGCGCAGCAACCAGGCCGCGGAGGCGCACGCACGCCCCGTCCCCGCACGCTGACACGATTTCCCATCATGCATCCCTCCGGAGCCCCCGCCTCATGTGCGGTTTCGAGGCGTTCTTCCACTCCGAAAGGTGAAGCCCGAGCGGGCGTGGCGCGCGGGCGCGGCGCACAACCTGCGCCATCGCGGGCCCGACGACCTGCTCATGATGATGGACAAGACGAGCATGGCGGCCTCGGTCGACGTGCGCGCACCACTGCTCGACAATCCGCTCATCGACTGGGCACTGCGCCTGGCGCCGCGCCACAGGATCCGCAAGCTCGATGGCAGGGTGCTGCTCGAGCGGCTCGCGCGGAACCTCCTGCCCGTCGTATCCGTCGTCTGACGCCCACTCTTCCGCCGGGTCGTGCTGTCCGTCAGAGTGCGTGGCATGCGACGAGCGAACCCCGAGCAGATGGCGAAGTGGCTGGCGTGGCGCGAGCGGCA
>CAIXRL010000325.1 GCA_903921835.1 Candidatus Eiseniibacteriota bacterium
GCACGTTGCGGCGCAGTTTCACGGCGAGGCTGGGCGCTACCGCCGCCACCAGCTGGTGTAGGTCGTCGATCGCCTCGGAATGTTTCACCAGGGCGGCGAGTTCGTCGGGCTTCGCCTCGCGGTTGCGTCCCACCTGGCCGGGCAGCGCGGCAAATTCGTTGTGGCGCAGACTGTGGAAACTCTCCAGCGCCGCCTTGAAGCGCGGGTTGCCCCCGCCGGCGCCGCCGTACGCCCCGCACCAGGCCGCGTTCTTCATGATCGCGCTGGACTCGACTTCGATCCCGAAGGCATCGCGCAGCACGCGGGCCAACGGCTCGCGGATGGCGAAGGTTCCCTTTTCCACGAGCCACGTCGTGCCCAGTTCGTCGGCACGGTAGCCGCGCTCGCGCAGGGTGGCCGCCACGATCCAGCGCACCTCCTTTTCGGAAAGGTTCTCCTGGGTCCCGTCCGCCCGGCGCAGATGCGGCCGCATGCCCCAGTGGATTTGGCAGGCGCTCTTGAGATCGAGCACGCTCGCCTCCAGCGGGCGCACCGGCGTGCGGTGCCCGTAGCAATGCACCAGATGGTCATGCCACACGTCGTCGCCCACGTAGTACTGCCCGCAGCGCAGGCCCACTCGCGTGGTGAGCACCTGGGGGCGGTGGCGCACCGAGGTATTCTTCCCATGCCGCACCACCGCCAGGGCGAACTTGCTCGGAGCGTGGTGGGAGAGATTCGAGTACGACCAGCCGGCCGGGTGCTTGCCGTTGGTCGCGAGCGGCTGGGTCGTGGTCGCCTTGCCCGCGCGCCAGTCGCGGATCATCTGGCTATGGGCGGCGCGGTTGCCGCCGTCGCGCTGGTAGCGCAGGCAGTACGAGCGCCAGAGCTGGATATCGGCCGAAGGCAGCAGGATCGAGTCGCTGCGCAGCTGCCACTGCTGGGAATCGCGGCGCTTGTCCGCCAGATCGAGCGGGCGGCGATCCTTGAGCGCCGTGAACCAGCGGTAGAGCGTGGAGAAGCTGATACCCTCGCTGGCCTCCAGCGCGTAGAGAGCGGCGCAGTGGCCCTTGTCCATCGCCAGCACCGGCGCCAGAAGATCGAGGCGCTGCTGGATCTGCAGCTTCACCACGTCGGGGAGCACGGTGAATTGCGCCCAGGTCTCGGGAGGAATCATGGCGACGGCGGTGGCGGACATCGGGCGGGAAATTGCGGATTGGGGATTGCTGACTGCGGAATGGGGCGAAAAGCAGCGGCTCAACTGCGGCGCAGGAGACCGGGGGCGAGGAAGCGCAGGAGTTGCTCGGCGGTGGCCACCAGGTCGTTGCGGCTGGCCTCGTCGAGATGCACGAGCACGCTCTGCGGCGGGTTCTGCACCTGCTCGGCCATGCAGCGGATCCGCGGCCTCCAGTCCAGGAACGCCGCCCGTTGCTCGTCGGTGGCGAGCTTCTCCCAGATTTCCTTCTCCGGCTCCGTGCACCAGTCCGGCGCCGCCTGTTCCTCGGGCGTATCGTCGTCGTCGCGGACCTTCTGCTTCTGCGCGCCGCCGCGCTGGCCGAGCACCCCGTGTTTGTGCAGGAGATCGGTGAGGCCGCGCCCGCCCACGAACTTCTCCAGCTTGGCTTTCATCGTGGCTCCGGTCTCGTCCGTGGTCACGAGGTCGAGGCTGAACTGGTTGGCCGAGATCAACTCGGGCAAGAGTAGTTTGGAGGCGCGGCAGAACTTCGCCGCGAGCGCCATGTAGTTGTTTACCACTCGC
>CAIXRL010000326.1 GCA_903921835.1 Candidatus Eiseniibacteriota bacterium
CCCAGCGCGGGGTCGCCGCCATCGCGGCCAGGTCGCTCAGGTTGGCCGCGGCGAGCCGCCGCCCGACCGCTCGCGGCGCCAGCAGCTCGCGGCGCCAGTGCCGGCCCTCCACGAACGCGTCCGTGGTGACGACCAGGTCGCATCCCCGGCGCGGCCGCAGCACCGCTGCGTCGTCGCCCGCGCCGAGCACGACACCCTCGCCGCGCGGCAGCGCGGACACGATCGCGCGGATGCGCTCGAACTCGCCGACGCGGTTACGCGACACGGCGCTCCGTGCGCGCCGGCAGCAGGATCATGAAGAGCACCGCCGCCCCGAGCGCCAGCAGCGCGCCGAGATAGAACGGCGCAGCGTGATCGACGTGCTCCCACAGCACGCCGGCCGCGAGGCTCGCGGGTAGCAGCGCGAGCCCGACCACGGTGGCGTGCGCGCCGTAGGCGGTCGCACGCAGGTCCGCGGGCACGAGGTCGGCGATCATCGCCTTGGCCTGCCCGTCCATGAGCGCGGTGTGCACCGCGAGCAGCGCGAAGCCCGCCACGACGCCCAGGCGCGTCGCGGCCAGCGCGAGCACGCCGTAGGTGAGCGCGTAGACCGCGTACCCCGCCAGCAGCAGCGGGCGGCGGCCGGCTCGATCGGAGAGTTGCCCGAACGGCATGGCCAGCGCGGCCAGGAGCACGTTGAAGCCGACGTAGATGAGCGAGACCTGGCTCGCCGACCAGCCTGCCGACTGCGTGCGCAGCAGCACGAACGCGTTGCTGCTGTTGCCGAGCTGAAAGAGCGCGTCCACGACGAGGAACCGCCGGAACGGTCCGCCGAGCGCGCCGGCCTGCTCGGCGAGCGTGCGCCGCGCGGCGGCCACGTGCCGCGGCGCGCGCACGAACAGCAGCAGCACGAGCACCGAGAGCGCCGCGGGAATCGCGGAGACGAAGAAGACCCGGCGATACGCCCCGGGCCCGAACGCCTGCCAGCGCGCGAGCAGCCACCACGAGAGCAGCGGGCCCATGGCGGCGCCCGCGGTGTCCATGGCGCGATGCAGCCCGAAGGCGACCCCGCGATCCGCGGCCGCGGTGGAGTCCGCGATCAGCGCGTCCCGCGGCGGCGTGCGCAGCCCCTTGCCGAGACGGTCCGAGCAGCGCAACGCGAGCACCGCAGGCCACCCCGCCGCGAGCCCGATCGCCGCCTTGGCCGCCCCCGAGAGCGCGTAGCCCGCGACCACGAGCGGCTTGCGCCGCCCCATGCGGTCCGAAAGCCAGCCCGACGTCGTGCGCAGCAGCGAGGCGACGCACTCCGCGAGGCCCTCGATCAGCCCCAGACTGGTGGCGGAGGCGCCCAGCGTCACGGTGATGAAGAGCGGCAGGATGGGGACGAGCATCTCGGAGGACACGTCGGTCAGGAGCGACGTGAATCCGAGCGCGACGACATTGCGGTGGATGCCCGCGAAGGGCCCGCGCGGCGCGGGCGCGCTTTCTGTGCCGACGGTGGCCATGAGGCCGCCACGGTAGCACGCTGCCGCCTGGCCCGGACGATTCACGAGCCCGCGAGGCTGCGAGCGCGAGCGGCCTGCTGCTGACACACATCCCGCACTCCCGGCTCGCGGTTCATGAATCGTCCGGCCCTCGCGACGGGGACCCGGCGCATTCCCTCCCGCCAGAACGCCGCGGTCGGTTGATTCCCCGGCGGGAGCGGCGCTCTCCGTTGGGGGCAGGCTCCGGTGGGCGAATGGAGGCGTTCGGGTGGTACTTCAGGACCGCTGGAATCCCCCGGGAGAATGCCATAGCCTCTAGTCATGACAACCACTTCCGTTGTTCTCGAAAGCCCCCCACGCCAGGTGGTCGAGGATCCCGTCGCGAATCGCGTCCGGGAGCGCCGGCTGGCCATGGGGTGGTCCTTGAAGCGTTTGAGCGAAGCGACCGGGGGACTGGCGCCCTCCTTCCTGTTCAACATCGAGAGCGGCCGCAAGGTGCCGAGCGAGGACGTCGCGGTCCGCATCGCGCGCGCCCTCGACGACTCCACGTTCGAGACGACCTACCGTGCCTGGGCGCGGGCCAAGAGTCGCGGCCGGACCGGGCGTATCGATCACGAGACCATGCTTCGCGCGTGGGAGCAGTTGCGCAATCCGTTTGGCAACGGCGGCGCCGCGGCCCCCGAGCCCATTGCGGGGCCGGTGCGCGACGCGGGCCGGCTGCGCGTTCCCGTCCTGGCGACGTCCGCCGATCCTGGCGACGGCGTGCGGCCGCTGCCCGAAATGGTGATCAACACGCTGAGCCTGGACCCGCAGACGTACGGCCACGATTCCGAGCTGGCGCGCGAGCGCTACGCCCGGCTGCGCCGACCGTTCGCGTTTCCGCTCGACGACGAGCACGCCTCGCGCGTCGGACTGCCCGGCACGTCGCTCGCGATCGTGACCCGCGAGGGCGCGGACCCGCCGGACACGCGCGCGGTCTACGTCGTGCGTTGCGGCGGGCGGCTCGAGCCCGTGCGCGGCACCGCGCTCGCGGGCGGGGGCATTCCCGAGACGCTGCGCGCCGAAGGGCTCGCCTCCTCCGAGGCGCTGCGCGCCGCGGTCGTCGGCCGCATCGACCTGGTCCTGCCGGACGTTCGCCTGTGAATCCAGGCCTGCGGCCGGGGTGTCATCCTGATCTTCTCCGCGGCCGCGCAGTTCGCGCGGCCGCACTCGCATTGGCGCTCGCGGGCCTGGGTGCGTGCTCGCGCGGCGGCGAGGGCGTGCGCGCCTCGGGAACGATCGAGATGGACGAGACGGACGTCGCCTCGCTCGTTGGCGGCCGCGTGCTGCGGCTCACGGTGGAGGAGGGCGACACGGTGAGAGCCGGCGACACGCTCGCCGTGCTCACGCGCGGAGAGGTGACCGCCGAACTCGCGGCGCAGCTGGCGCAGGCGAGCCGCGCCGAGGCGCAGGCGCGCGACCTCGGGGCCGGCTCGCGGCCCGCGGAGGTGCTCGTCGCGAGCGCGGCGCTCGCGGCCGCGCAGGCGGACCGCGC
>CAIXRL010000327.1 GCA_903921835.1 Candidatus Eiseniibacteriota bacterium
AATTTTTAATATACTGTAAACATTAGTAGTTTTTTAGAAATAAAAGGAGGAAGTAATGAACCCCAAAGCACTTTATAAACTGGGATACGGCATGTATGTGCGCGCCCCGTACAGCGGTCCGGTCAAGGCATTCGGCCGCACGATCACCAAGGCGCGCGAGACTGGCACCGTGGTCGGGCTCGAGGACCGGAACGGGGAGCCCTGGGTGCGCGTGCACGTCCCGCGCGGGCGCTCGTTCACCGAAACATGGTTCCCGGCCCGGCAGGTCCGCAAGGTGGCCAGCAAGATGCGGAAGCCCTGGCAACCCCTGAGCGGGAAGCACCCGCGCGTGTGGGCTGCGCTCAAGCGCGAGGGCGGCGGCGACCCCGCGCGCATTCGCGCGCTGCTGGACAATGCCGTGGCCGAACAGGCGGAGGTCATGGAGCGCGCCCAGGACCTCGCGCCCGGCCGGCGCACGCACGAGGGCGCCGACGCCTTCCGCCGGGCCTATGGCGATTACGTGAAGGCACGCCGGCGCGTCGAGATCCTGGAGATGCTGTTACAGGAAGTGGACCCGCAAACGGCAAAGGTGGAGCCCTGGGACGCCAACACCGATCCGTGGGCACCTTCGGCGGCGATTTCCAACCCTCGCAACTCGGCCGAGCTTGAGCGCGCCATGGACACTTTCGAGATGTGGCACGAGTTCCCGGCGGACAGGCTCACGCCGGTGAAGGTGTCGAGCCGCCGGATGCCGAAGCACCTGGTTGCTCTCGGCAAGGTCAAGCGCATCGACTACGAAAGCAACAAGTGGGAGGGACGGCCTGTGGACTACACCCACACGACCAAACGCCCATATCCTATTCTCGCCACTGATCCCGAGGCGAGTGCTTTGTACCTGGTCGGCGGTAAAATGAAACCCACCGCGGACGGCCTGGTCAACTGACGAAAGGAGTATCACCATGCCCGAAGTCCTGCTGGTCAATCCGCGTCCGCGCCGCCGTCGCCGCGCCAAGGCAACGCACCGCCGGAAGGCCACGCGCCGGCGTCGCCGGGTGCATGTCCGCGCCCGCGTCAACCCGATCCGTCGCCGTCGCCGGGTGCACGCCCGCGTCCGCCGGACCAATCCGCGTCGGCGTCGCCGGCTGTATCGCAACCCGATGCACATGAGCGGCAACGTGTTCATGAAGGGCGCCACGATCGCCATGGGCGGGCTCGCGGTCGAGCTGCTGGCCTCCAAGCTGGCGAAGATGCTGCCGGCGAGCTGGAGCACCAACGCGGACGTGGTTCGCATCGGCACCAAGGTGGCCATCACGATCGGCGTGCCGCTGCTGGCCAAGAAGGTCCGCATCATCCCGGGCAACATCGCCAACGCGATTGCCCTGGGCGGCGCCGTGGTCACGGTGGTGGACATCATCAACACGTATGTGAAGCCGCACGTGCCGTTCCTCAACGACTACGACCCCAACATGCCGATGCTCCAGGGGTACGAGGCGGGCACGCTCACCGACTACGAAGCCGGCTCGCTTTCGGGCGGCGCCTACGGCGGCGGAGCTTTCTGACGAGTGCAATCGGTGGTAACCGGGGGGTGACACCGCCCCCCAAGTAGTTCACTCAAGCCCCATGGAAGGGGATCAGCACAATGCCTGCTCCGCAGATCAGTCAGTTCGTGGACGTCACTGTCCAGCCGCTGTACGACACCAACACGGTGCTCGCCGCGGGCGCCACCCAGCTCACCTACTTCGCTTCGCCGCTCGGTCAGGGGCTGAGTGCTTTCGGTGCCGCTGGCCAGGCCAAGACGCTCGCGGACACGAACATGGACCTGGCGGGACAGCTCCCGTCCGGCCAGAACTACAAGGTTCTCGGGTTCCGCGCCCAGCCGGCGTTCTCCATCATCACGGCCGACGCCATCAGCTGGAGCACGGGCGCGTGGTTCGTGTTCACGGTCGGCCAGAAGCCCTACCTGCGCGTCCCGGTGGACACCCTGCCCGCCGGCTGCGGCGTGTGGGGAACGGCCTTCGGCACCGCGGCCACGGGTGGCGTGTTCGCCCACGGCCTGCCGAGCCTGTCCAACTCGTTCCAGGTCGGCAAGAAGCCGCTCGACCTGTCCAGCACCACCAACTTCGGCGCGACCATCAACTGGCTCGTGGCGAACGCGAACACGTCCACGGTGATTCACCAGCCCGCGGCTGGCATCCCCGTCCGCATCTACCTGGACGGCTTCTTCTACCGCGCGGTGCAGTAATCGCCACGCAGTAGCGTCAAGAGACAGAAACGGGAAGCGCGGGGCGACCGGAACGACCGGCGCCCCGCTGCCCCCGCTCTCAAGGACGAGACGACCATGAGCGCAGCGATGCCCCCCCTGGTACGCATGAACATCGGCAAGCTCGCCGACGTGACCCGGGACAGCTTCTTCCAGTACGCGAGCAACGCATTCACGTTCACGCTGGGAAGCGAGAACTTCACGCAGAGCATCCAGATTCAGTCGGATGCCCATTTCCTGTGCGTCTCGCTCGGCTACACCAACACGGCGGAAAATGGCGTTTCGGCGGCCGGCGTCGGCACGCCTTACGTTGTCGTCACCAACGGCGGCGCGCTGGTGCAGCTCACGGACGGTTCCAGCCAGCGGTTCCTCTCCAACGTCCCGGTGCCGGTCAACACGCTGTTCGGCCGCTGCGACAACCCCCACGTGCTCGAGCTCACGCACCTGTTCCGCGCCAACGGGTTCATCACGGTGAGCATCACCGGCGTGGGCGCCATCGCACCGTTCGCGGGCCAGGTCATTCGGCTCGTGTTCAACGGCTTCAAGGTTCCGCGCGGCGTGGTGCCGGCGCTGGACGTGGCGGTCTGATATGTCCGATTCCCTGATCCGTCCACAGCGCAGCGTCACGCGGTTCGACGGCAACGTCCCGGGGAGAATCCCGGGCGTGCCGTTCGCGCCTGGCGCGGCCGAGATTGCCCCCTCGCAACCGGGGGCGCTGGGTCCGCAGACGGGCACCTGGGTGAAGCTGCCCGGATCTACGTTCGCGCCGGCGGGCGCTACGCCCGTGGACGAGATCGGGGACGCCAACATTACGGCCGGCGGCACCACCAATCTCCTGTCCGTTGTCGTTCCCGATG
>CAIXRL010000328.1 GCA_903921835.1 Candidatus Eiseniibacteriota bacterium
CGGCGCAGCCCGTCGCTCCCACGGACGCCCCACTCGCGGGTTGAGTGCCGCTCCGTCCCCTGCGGACGGGGCGGGGCCGGCTCAGGGCGCCGGGGCCGGGCCGTCGCGGCCCACGGTGCGCAGGATCCACGCGTAGTCGAACGCCACGTCGTGCAGCGCGTCGTAGCGCCCGCTGGCGCCGCCGTGGCCCGCGCCCATGTTGCAGTGGACCAGCAGCGGGTTGGCGTCGGTCTTGAGCGTGCGCAGCTTCGCCACGTACTTGGCCGGCTCCCAGTAGCCCACCTGCGAGTCGTTCAGGCTGGTGCGGACGAGCATCGCCGGGTAGGCGCGCGGCGCCAGGTTGTCGTACGGCGAGTAGGCGCGCATCCAGCGGTACTGCACGGGGTCCCTGGGATTGCCCCACTCCTCGAACTCGCCCACGGTGAGCGGGAGCGATTCGTCGAGCATGGTGTTGAGCACGTCCACGAACGGCACCTGCGCGAGCACGCCCTTGAACAGGTCGGGCCGCAGGTTGGTGACCGCGCCCATCAACAGACCGCCCGCGCTGCCGCCCTGGATCACGAGCCGGTGGGCGCTCGTCCACTTCTGCTCGACCAGGCGCTGCGCGCAGGCGATGAAGTCGGTGAAGGTGTTCATCTTGGTGCTCATGCGGGCCGCGTCGTGCCACGGCTTGCCCAGGTCGCCGCCGCCGCGGATGTGCGCGAGGGCGTACACGACGCCGCGGTCCACCAGGCTGAAGCGCGCCGAGTTGAAGGTGACGTTCGACGGGATCCCGTACGAGCCGTACGCGTACAGCAGGCAGGGTGCGGAGCCGTCGCGCGGCGTGCCGCGCCGGGAGAGCAGCGTCACCGGGACGCGCGTGCCGTCCGCCGCTGTTGCCTCGATGCGCTCGCAGGCGTAGCGCGAGCCGTCCCAGCCGCCGAGCACTTCCTGACGCTTGAGCAGCGTCGAGCCCAGCTGCGCCAGGTCGAGCTCGAACACGGAGGGCGGCGTGACGAAGGATTGGTATTGGTAGCGGTACGTGGCGGCGTCGAACTGCTCGTTCGCCGCTCCCGTGACGGTGTAGGCCGCCTCGGCGAACGGCACCGCGCGCTCGGCGCCGGTCCCGGGGTCGAGCACCGACAGGCGCGGCAGCGCGCGCTCGCGCATCGAGAGCACCACGTGGTCGCGCAGGCACGCGACGCCGGTCAGCATGACCCCGTCGCGGTGCGCCAGCACCTCGTGCCAGTGCGCGGGGTCGGGCGTGGCGACCGGCGCGGTCACCAGCCGGAAGTTGCGGCCCGTGTCGTTGACGCGGATCCAGAAGCGGTCCCCGCGGTGGTCCAGGTAGTACTCGCGGTCCTGCACGCGCGACGCGATCGTGGTCCATGCGCCGGAGGCCGCGTCCGCGCTCAGCACGCGTTGCTCGGAGGTCGTGTGGCTGGAGAGCGTGTACACGAGCCACCCGCCGCTGCGCGTCAGGTGCACCGCGGCGTCGAAGCGCTCGTCCTGCTCCTCGTCGACCAGTTCGTGCGCGTCGGTGCCCAGCGCGTGCCGGTGGAGCCGGTACGATCGCTTGGAGACCGCGTCCTCCTGCGTCCAGAACAGCATCTGCGAATCCGCGCTCCACGCGAGGCTGGTCACGCGCTCGGCGTGATCGGGGAGCGTCCCTCCGGTGACCAGGTTCTTCACGTGCAGCGTGTACTGGCGGTAGCCGGTGCTGTCGGTCGCGTAGGCGAGCAGGTTCTCGTCCGGGCTCACCTCGTACTCGGACACCGCCATGAACGCGTGCCCCTCGGCGAGCTGGTTCACGTCGAGCAGCACCTGCTCGGGCGCGTCGGGCTTCGCCGCGCGGCGGCAGTGGATCGGGTACTGCCGGCCCTCCTCGGTGCGCGTGTAGTAGAGGAAGCGGCCCTTGCGGTACGGCACCGAGAGATCGGTCTGCTGGATGCGAGCGAGCATCTCGGCGTAGAGCGCTTCCTGGAGGGGTTTCGTGGGCGCCATCACCGAGTCGGTGTAGGCGTTCTCCGCCTCGAGGTACGCGTGCACCTTCGGGTCGGACTTCTCGCGCAGCCAGGCGTAGTCGTCCTGCCGGGTTTCGCCGTGCAGCGTCGTGGGATGGGGGTGACGTTCGGCGACGGGCGGGACGGGCGCTGCGGCGGAGAGCGGTGCGGACATGACGTGGACCATCCCTGCGATGGTGAGCGTGAATGTGAGCGTGAGCGTGAGGAGAAGCCCGTGGACGCCGTGCGGGGGCGGCCGTGCTTCAATCCAGCGAGCGGACCACCACGGGATCGCCCTCACCGATGCCGACCCGCGCGGCCGCGTTGCCTCCCACCTGCGCGATCTCCAGCCGGCCGCTCGAGCCCACGATGGCCAGCATCGTGCCCACGGGGGCGTCGCCGTACGAGCGCGCCAGTCCCGCCACGGTGCGGTCCAGGACGGTGACGCTCATGCGCTCGGCCGGGACATCCCGGCCAAAGGCCTTGTGGAGCGTGGTGAGCGTCAGGTTGGTGAGCGCGTTGCCGAAGCGGTCGATGAACACGACCCGGCCGATCAGCGCGTCGCCTTCGTGGCGCGGGTGCGCCAGCGACAGCCGCACCGGGTCGCTCACGACCGGCCCGAACTCGCGCAGCGGCACGCCGCGCGAGAGGTGCGCCGCCACCGGCGCGAACACGTCGCGGCCGTGGAACGTGCGGCTCAGCGGGTGGCGGAACCAGCGGGTCTCGACCAGCGCGTGGATGCGCGCGCCCTTCGCAACGAGCGCCCACTCGAGCAGGCCGTTGTCCGGTCCGATGAAGCACTGGCCGTGCGCCTCCACCGCCAGCGCGCGCCGCGTCGTGCCCACGCCCGGGTCCACGACCGCGAGGTGCACCGTGCCCTGCGGGAAGTCGGGCGCCGCCGCCTCGAGGATGAACGCCCCGCGCACCACGTTGCCGGGCGGGATCAGGTGGTTCACGTCCACGACGTGCGCGTCGGGCGCGATCTCGTTGATGACGCCATGAACGACGCCGACGAACCAGTCCTGCGTGCCGAAGTCGGAGAGGAAGGTGACGATGGGCGCGGGCATCGGTGCTCCCGGTGGTGGGCCGAGCGAAGAGGGTGCGCGGACACTATCACAGCGGTGCGCGACGGGTGGACGGGCCGGCGTGCACGGCGCGGGCGAGGCGGCCGCCGTGGCGAGCTGTCCGGGAGCGGATCTGTCCCGTCCGGCATTCGGCCGCGCCCGCCCGCCTGCTTCGGCGTCGCTGCAGACGGGTTCACAGGGTCTGAAGCGGTGTCGACTTGCAGGCACTTCCGGCAACGATTACCTTCAATCGGGCGCAGTTGGTTCAGTCTATTCAACGGCGCCCGCATGGGGTAGCCGCACCCTCGCGGGCCAGGGTAGGGGTGTACTCCGCGGTGCGATCGGACTGGCCCATGTTCGAGTTCTTCTTCACACTCTCCGCCCGGCGTGAGTACTCGTTCCGCCCACTGTTGGCGGTTGCGCTTGCCGTTTTCGCGATCGGGGCCGTGGCGGTCAGCGCCCGCGCTTCGGCAACAGACCCGCTGTTCGCCGCGCCGTTCCTTTCCTATGACGCCGGCAGCCTTCCTTACTGTGTGGCGCTCGGGGACCTGAACGGGGACGGGATCCTCGACATGGCGGTGGTGAACAACGCCTCCAACTCGGTGTCCGTACTACTGGGCAATGGCAATGGGACCTTCGGGGCGAAGGCGGACTACGCGACGGGGACCAATCCCCGCTCCGTGGCGATCGGGTCACTGAACAGTGCCACGGATGCCATCCCCGACCTCGTGGTCGCGAACTACGCGGACACCACGGTGTCGGTGTTGCTGGGCAATGGCAACGGCACGTTCAAGCCCAAGGCGGACTATTCGTCACTGGGAATCGACCCCACCGCCGTGGAGATCGGGGACCTGGACAGAGACGGGATTCCCGATTTGACCGTGGTGAACGGATACGGGGTGATGGTGCTCCGAGGTGCCGGCGACGGGACCTTCGTGCCATGGTGGGGCGTCGGAGGGGGGCACCAGAGATTCTGTGGCGCGATGGGGGACCTGGACGCGGATGGGAAGCTGGACCTGGTGACGGGAATCTATGGTGGTGGCGTGTATGTGATGCTCGGCATTGGCAACGGGTGTTTTGGGCCTTCGATAGAGTACTCCCACCTCAGGACCTTGCAGGATTCCTATTCGGTTGCAGTTGGGGACTTGAATCACGACTTGATCCCGGACCTCGTAGTGGCGAACACGGGTTATGGCTCCCACCCCGGCCATACGGTGAGCGTGCTCCTCGGGCTTGGCGATGGGACTTTCGGCACGCCGGCGGACTACGCGATCGGGACTGCTGCTTTTCCATCCTCCGTGGCGATCGGGGATTTCAACCACGACTCGAATCCCGACCTGGTTGTGGCGAACTACGGTGACAGTCCCCAGGTCTCGATCCTCCTTGGCATTGGCGACGGGACTTTCGCGTGGAAGACGGACTACGCAACCGGGCCCAATCCGAAGTCAGTGGCCGTCGGCGACCTGAACGGGGACGGGAGGCTGGACCTGGCGGTGGCCAACGCCGGGACGGGCTCCACCACCGTGTCCGTGCTGCTTGGCAACGGCAACGGCACCTTCGGCGCGAAGACGAACCTGGTGACCGGGACGACCCCCCGCGGTGCGACGATCCGGGACCTGAACGGGGACGGGAAGGCCGACATCGTGGTCGCGAACGAGGGCTCCAACTCGGCGTCGGTGTTCCTGGGCAACGGCAACGGGACGTTTGGGACAAAGACGGACTTCCCCACGGGGACGAATCCGCGCTCGCTGGCGATCGGGTCGCTGAACAGCGCCACGGACGCGATCCCCGACCTGGTGGCCGCGAACTACGGCGGCGGCTCGGGCAGCACGGTCTCCGTGCTGCTTGGCACCGGCACCGGGAGTTTCGGGACGAGGACCAACTTCGGGACGGGGAGCGGGCCCGTGTGCGTGGCAGTCGGGTCGCTGAACGGCAACGCGGACGCGATCGCCGACCTGGCGGTGGCGAACTACAACTCCAACACGGTATCCGTGCTGCTCGGCAACGGGCTCGGGGCATTCGGGACGAAGGCCGACTACGCGACCGGGAGCAACCCGAGCGCCGTGGCGATCGGGTCGCTGAACAGCAACACGGACGCGATCGCCGACCTGGCGGTGGCGAACCTGACCTCCAACACGGTGTCGGTGCTGCTCGGCGCCGGCGACGGCACGTTCGGGCCCGGGGTGGAGTTCCCGACGGGAGTCTATCCGCGCTCGGTGGCGATCGGGGACCTGAACGCGGACGGCAAGCCCGACCTGGCGGTGGCGAACTACAACTCCAACACGGTATCGGTGCTCCTGGGCAACGGGCTCGGGGCCTTCGGGACGAGGACGGACTACCCGACAGGGGCCGCTCCCTACTCGGTGACGATCGCCGACGTGAACGGGGACGGGAAGCCCGACCTGGCGAGCGCGGACGTGAGTTCCAACACGGTGTCGGTGCTGCTGGGCAACGGCAGCGGGACCTTTGGGGCGAAGACGGACTTCGGCGCCGGGAACGGACCGAACTCCGTGGCGGTCGGGGACCTGAACGGCGACGGGAAGCCCGAGCTTGCCGTGGCGAACCAGACATCGGGCACGGTATCGGTGTTGTACAACACCGGCGGACACCCGTGGATCGGAGTGCCTGTCTCGCCAGCCGTTGCGGGACCACTGCGCGTGAATGCGTGGCCCAACCCGCTCGTGGCGGATGCGGCCATCTCGTTCAACCTGCCCGGCCGTGCCGAGGTCAGTGTGCGCGTCTACGACATCGCCGGGCGCCTGGTCTCGGTGCTCGCGCGCGGCACGATGACATCTGGTGCGCACGAGGCGCGCTGGAACCTGGCCAGCGACTCGGGGCAAAGGGTGCGCGCGGGAATCTACCTGGTGGAGCTGCGCGCGGGCGCGCAGCGGGCGACGACGCGCGTGGTCGTGCTCCGGTAGGGCGGTCGCTTCGCCCCGACAGTTGCAGGTGGTTCACGCAGCCAGCCCCCAAACGACGTTCGGCCGCGACCCGTCAGGGCCGCGGCCGAATGCGATACCTGCCCGCGAATCAAGCCTTGCGGTCGAGATTCACGCCCTTGCCGAAGTCCTTGGCGTCGACCTGGCCCGGAGCGGTCCCGTCGAAATCGCCGTCGGAGTCGCGGACCGTCGCTGCGGTGGCCGCCGGCTTCTTCGCTGCGGTCGCGGTGAGCATGTTCGCCTGCGGACTGCCGCTGACTCCACTGATCTGGCTCATCGGGGTTGCCCAGCCTTTCTGTATGGACCGAAGTGCTGCTGGCCACGCCACGTGGGGGTGAGCGGCCAGCTCGTCGCACAGTCATGCCAGTATCGGCGGGGCCGCGAGTTCCTGAAGGCCTCCCGAGGTTCCGGCCGGGCCCGCTTCCCAGGCGCCGCGGGCACGACTGGGTGCAAAGACCCCAATCGCGATCGCGGCGCCGCGGGAGCGGACCTGGTGCACTCCCGCCCTCAGCGACCGGCACGCGATGGCGTGCGCCTGGATCGAAGGCGGCAGCGGCCTCGCTGCATTGCGGCAGTTCCCCGGGCACGCCAGCGTCGTCACCGCGCAGCGGTACGCGCGGTCGAGCGACGAGGCCGTGCGGCAGGAGTCGCAACGGTCGGAGGCGTGGAACGTCTGACCGGAGCGAATCGCCCGAAATGCCGCGGCACGAGCCGTGGCGACCCGGCTCGCAGCCCTCGAGAGGCCACGCGGGAACGCGCACGGAATGGAACAACACGAAGGCGTCGCCGGGTCGGGTTGCGATGGCTCCCGCAACCGGAGCATCGCCTGCGTCACCCCCCGATTGCGCTCATCCCCCGCGCCGGCTGCACGAAGCCGGCCTGGCCAACCAGATGCCCCGGCGCCTTGCGCAGCACCGCGGCGCGCACGATGGCCTCGATCGCGTCGTCGCCTGCGCCCGAGCGCATGGCGTGGCGCACGTCGTGCTCGCGGTGGGCGAACAGGCAGGTGCGGATCTGGCCATCCGCGGTGAGCCGGATGCGGTCGCACTGGCCGCAGAACGGCTTCGTCACCGAGGCGATGATGCCGACGCGGCCGACGCCGTCGCGGTAGCGCCACGTGCGCGCGGGGGAGCTGGGGTCGTCGCCGTCCTCGGGTGGCACGGGCAGCAGCGGCAGCGCTCGCTCGAGCGCGGCGAGGATGTCGTCCGCCGGCACGAGGCGGTTGCGGTCCCACTGGTGCTGGAAGTCGAGCGGCATCCACTCGACGAAGCGCAGCTCGTAGCCCTCGCCGCGGGCCCAGCGCGCGAGCGGTACGGCTTCGTCGTCGTTCGTGCCGCGCATCAGCACCGCGTTCACCTTGACCGGCGAGAAGCCCGCGCGTTTCGCCGCCGCGAGCCCCGCGAGCACGTCGGCGAGCCGGTCGCGGCGCGAGATCGCGTGGAAGCGCTCGCGCGAGAGCGTGTCGAGGCTGACGTTGACGCGGTCGATTCCCGCCCCGCGCAGCTCGTCCGCCATTCCTGCCAGCTCGAGGGCGTTGGTCGTGAGGCTGAGGTCGAGCGCCGGCGAGATCGCGCGCAGCATGCGCACCAGCACGGGCAGGTCCTGGCGCACGGTCGGCTCGCCGCCGGTCAGCCGGATGCCGCGCACGCCGCACTCCACGCAGATGCGCGCGAAGCGCGCCAGCTCCTCGTACGTGAGCAGCTGCTCGCGCGGCAGCCACGGCATGCCCTCGGCGGGCATGCAGTAGACGCAGCGCAGGTTGCAGCGATCGGTGACGGAGATGCGCAGGTCGCGCACGACGCGTCCGTGCGTGTCCACGAAGGGGGCGCGGGAGAGCATTGCATGACTCTACGCGGCGTCGCGGCCGGCGGCAACGCGAGAGCCCGGTCGCGGTCGCGCCTCGAGCGGCCGAGAACGCGTTCGCGCCGGCGCCGTGGATGGGCCTGGC
>CAIXRL010000329.1 GCA_903921835.1 Candidatus Eiseniibacteriota bacterium
ACCAGGACCGGCGCGACCTCTTCGATTCTCTCCACGCCACCATGGTCGCGCGCTACGAGGAGCTGTACGAGTTTGCGGCCGCCTCGCCCGCGGACTCGCTCTCGTCGGTGCTGGCCGCGGTGCGCGGCAGCAGCCGCGGCGAGCGGATCGCCGACGGCAGGTCGACCGGTCCGATCACCGGGCCCTCGGACAGCGTCACCGCGTGCTCGATCGCGTTCTCCAGCTCGCGCACGTTGCCCGGGTAGTCGTACTTCTCCAGCAGCGCCATGGCCTCGGGCCGGAACTCCAGCGCGCCGCGCTCCTGGCGGCGCGAGGCACGGTCGAGGAAGTAGGACGCCAGCAGCCCGATGTCCTCGCGCCGCTCGCGCAGCGGCGGCAGCTCGAGCTGGACCACGTTGAGCCGGTGGTACAGATCGGCGCGGAAACGTCCTTCGGCGACGAGCGACTGGAGATCCCGGTGCGTCGCCGCGACCACGCGCACGTCCACCATGCGGGGCGCGTTCTCGCCGAGGCGGCGCACCTCGCCGTTCTCGAGCGTGCGCAGCAGCTTCACCTGCGCGGGCAGCGGCATGTCGCCGATCTCGTCGAGAAAGAGCGTCCCCCGATCGGCGCCCTCGACCAGTCCGACGCGCTCCCCCGCGGCGTTGGTGAAGGCCCCGCGCGCGTGGCCGAACAACTCGCTCTCGACCAGCGACTCCGGGAGCGCGCCGACGTTCACCGGCACGAACGGTCCCTGGGAGCGGCGCGAAAGCAGGTGCAGCGAGCGCGCGACCAGTTCCTTGCCGGTGCCGCTCTCGCCAAGCAGCAGCACGGTGCTGTCTGTCGGGGCGACACGCGAGACCAGCCGCAGCAGGCGCTGCATGCGCGCGCTGGCACCCAGGATGGGTTGCAGGGCAAGCTCTCGCGCGACCGCGGGAGTGGCGTTGCGGCGGGAACTGCGCTGGCCCATGGCCGCCTCGTTCGCGGTTGAAACACCCGGCCGCTCCCGGCGGGTCCGGGGCGGGCGACACCGATGGCGTCGCGGAGTGTTTCAAGATGGCACATGGCCCGGCCGCGGGGCAACTTCAGGGGTCGGGCGTGTCGTCCCCGGATTCGTCCTGCCCCAGCTCGACCAGCCGCAGCTTCGGGGCGTTGGCGCCTCGCCACGCACCCTGGGCCGCACTGCCCGCCTGGGGCACCACGACGTTCGCACCGGCCCTGCCCGCAGCCTCGCTGTCCTCGAGCCGCAGGTAGAAGAAGGTCCATGCGTACTGGACGATGGGCTGCACGGCGACCGCCAGCAGATAGCCCATCGGCAGGACGTGGGTGCTCCAGTCCAGGCTCGGCACGATGAGGAAGCACAGCGCGAGCAGGAACCACAGCGGGACCACGAGGAAGACCGTGATCGCCGTCATCTCGAGCCAGCGCTCCCAGCGTCCCTCGGTCAGGCGGAACGACCGGATGCACGCGTTGATGGGGTTCTCGCCCCGCAGCACGACGGTCTCGGTGGCCAGTGACAGCTTGAAGCCCAGGTAGAGCGCCGGCAGGAACAGCATCCCGAACGAAAGTCCCAGGATGGTGTTTCGAATGAACTCGGTCAGGTAGAGCGAGGGCGTGCGTGCAAGGCTGTTGCGATAGCACGCCCCGACCGGGCCCGGAGCTCCCCGGTGCGACGAGTGAAACTCCGCGCGCGCGCGAAAGCGCAGCATGGACGTCACGACGGTCATCGCCACCAGGTCGATCGAGACGCCGACCAGCTGCAGCAGCACGACCTGGCTCGGCGGCAACTGGAAGAAGAGGGGCAACGCGGCCGGGATGATGATCCACGGCGACCGCAGCAGCCACGGCACGACCAGCGAGTGGAGCCAGTCGCGACGTACGGCAAGATCGAACGCCAGCGCGAAGGCGTGGCGCGAGGAGACGGGCAGGCGGCGGTTCGTGGGCATGGTGGAGTGGGGCGCAATCGCGCACAGGGACGGTAAGGTTCGCCGCGCGAGGTGTCAACGCGCGCCGGACAACGCCGGCCGTTTCGCAGCTCGCCGCCCGGCACCGCCAACGTGCCCGGCAACACCCGCCCGCGCCGGAGCTACTCGTGAGCCGCGAACGGGTGGGGCGACAGCCGCGGCCCTCCCCACAGCCATCCTCCCACAGGTCGCGAGCACGCGTCTGCCACCCACCGCTCGATCGCGTGATAGAGCGCCCACGACGCCACCCCCACCACCGGCAGCAGCACGGCGAGCAATGCCCCGGAGGCGATCGTCCCGGACGGGAGGAACGGCACGGCACGCCCGAGCGTGTCGAGCGCGCCCGACCCGACCCCGCGCGTCCAATCGTGGGTCTGCGTGCGCGCGGCGAGCGCGAGCGCGAGCGACCACATGCCGCCGCCGCGCCACGCGAACAGCGCCGCGGCTGCGAGCGCCAGGGCAGCGGAAGGCTCGGCCGGCGCGCGCAGCCACCACGGCCACTCCGCGTCGGCGAGCGCGAGATACGCCGCGGCGCGCGCGCCTTCGGCGGCGCGGACGCGGCGGAGCACGCCCTCGGTGAACGCGGCATCGGCGCGCGCACGCGGCG
>CAIXRL010000330.1 GCA_903921835.1 Candidatus Eiseniibacteriota bacterium
AGAGTGCGAGATGTGCGTCAGCCGCAAGAAGATCGGCCGGCCGCGCCGGAACCGTGTTGCAGACACGATGAGGACAGCGGCCGGTCGAGCTTCGCAGCGGATGACGCGCAGATCGCGCTCGCAGGCCGCGGGCTCATGAATAATCCGGGCTAGTGCCTGGGCGCGCGGATCGCGCTCGCAGGCCGCGGGCTCATGAATCGCCCGGGCCAGGCCGTCCGCGGGCGCCCGGGGAGTTCCAGGGCGGGACGGCAGCAGAGGGAACTTGAAGACGAAAGCGTCGGTCCGGATGACGGGCGTCCCACGCCGGCCGGGGCGGGAGAGAGCGCCGGTGGCACGGTGAAGCGAAGCACGCACGGAACCGCGGTCGAGGTGTGGCAGTTCCTGATCGTCGCCGGGCTCGTCTTCGCCTCGCGGCTGCTGTTCCTTGGGCCGGGTTACGGATTCGACCCCGACGCGTGGCGGGTTGCGTACGCCGCGAAGGTCATCGCCACCGCCGGTCACTACGAGGCCTCGCGCTTTCCGGGTTACCCCGTTCAGGAGTTCGCGAGCGCGCTGCTCCTGCGTGGCGGGCCCGCGGCGGTCTGCGGTGCGAGCGCGTTGCTGGCCGCGATCGGCGCGGGGTTCCTCGCGCTCGCGTTCAGGAAGCTCGGAAGCCGCGACGGCGTGCTGGCCGCGCTGGCACTGGCCTCGGCGCCGGCGATCTTCATCTCGAGCGTCCAGGCGATGGACTACGCATGGGCGCTGGGCTTTGCGCTGGCGAGCCTCTACGCGGCGCTCTGCCGGCGTCCGCTCCTCGCCGGCATTCTCCTGGGCCTGGGAATCGGCTGCCGCCTGCCCACCGGGGCGTGGCTCCTTCCGATCGCTCTCGCGGTGCTCGAACGGAGCTCGCCCGGTCACCGGCTCCGTTCGGCCGCAGTGCTCGTGCTCGCCGCAGCGGTCACCGGTGTGCTTGCCTTCGTCCCGGTGTACCTCGAGTACGGCAGCCGCTTCTTCCGGTACTACTACACCAGCTATCCCCCGCTCGTTGCCCTGGCCAAGGAGGCCACGGTGGATCTCTGGGGAATTCCCGGCACGCTCGCGCTCGTGATCCTCGTGCCGGCGGCCCTGCTGGCGGCGCGCGGAAAGCCGGCCAGGAGCTCGATCCCGGGTACGGCGAATCCACTGCTGATGATCGTATGGGGGCTGGGGATTGCAGTGACGATCGCCGTCTACCTGAGGCTTCCCCTGAAGGCCTTCTACCTGATTCCCGTGGTCCCGTTCGCGCTGCTGCTGCTCGGCCAGTCGCTGGAGCGGAGGGCGTTCCTGGCGATCTGCGTCGCGCTCCTGGTCTCGCCCTGGCTCTTCAAGGTGAGCCAGCCCGGTGGGGAGGACGATGCGGGGTTCACTTCCGGGACGAGCACGTTCGTCGTGGCCGGCAAGCCCCTGGTCATGGACTGGCTCCACGGCCCGGTCGTCACCGACCAGGCCCGACGGCGCCGTCGCATGGACTATGTGGACCGCACCCTGGCGCTCGCGCACAGACTCCGCAGGGAGAGCGTGGTGGTCGCGTACGACTGGCTTCCGCAGATTCGCGCCCGACTGGGGAGCAAGGTGGATGGGGACGTGACCTACGTGTACCTGCTCTCCGCCGCCGAACTGCGGACGCTCAGGTCGCGAGGCATCGACATCTACGACCTCGCCGACGCCGATTGGATGAACACCAGGATGAACGGCGTCAGCCTGAGGCTGAACGGAGTCCGCCCGCTGGACCCCGCCGAATGAGGCGCGGAGGGTTCGCCCCGGCGAGTGCCTCCGCGCCACGCGCCGGCCGCGAGGCGAACGCCCTGCGGCAGGAGCGCCTTGCGCCTTGGCGCGACACCGCGCCTCGCGCTAGCCCGGAGTATTCATGAGCCCGCCGCCTGCGAGCGCGGTCTGCGCGTCATCCGCTGCGAAGCTCGACCGGCCGCTGTCCTCATCGTGTGGACAACACGGTTCCGGCGCGGCCGGCCGATCTTGGGGCACCCACCGAAGGTGGGTCCGGCTGACGCACATCCCGCACTCTCGGCTCTCGCACTCTCGCACTCTCGGCTGGCGGTTCATGAATGATCCGGGCTAGGCTGCGCACGTCTGCGTGTCCGCTGCGCGCGCCCGCGCGGTGAGGCGGAACGTTCACTTCGCGCACGGGGGTTGATGTGAGTTCTGTCCTGACAGCGGTCCTGGCGGTTGGCGCCGTGGTGGTGGTGGCGCTGCTGGCGCGCGCGGGTTCGCGCGGCGAGGAGACGCCGCGTCCTGTGAACGATGCGCTCCCGGGGGACGAGGATGTGCCCGCGGATGCGGACGAGGACGACGGGGACGAGTGGGAGTCGGTGGACGTGGTCGCGGTGACCTCGGATGGCTACGCGCTCGTGCCGGACACGCACGTGGTGCGGCTCGTGCCTCCGCACGAGGAGGGCGACGCGTGGAAGGCGGGCGAGACGGGCCGCAATCGCCGCGGCGAAATGGCTCTCGCGATGACCTGGCAGAACGGGGATTTCACCGGCGCGCGCGTCGTGCAGGGCGCCGCGGACGAAGGCCCGTGGCGATTCGAGGCGCTGGGACGCGACGGGGAGTACGCCGCGTTCGTGTTCGAGACCCGCGAGGGCGCCGACGCGGCGCTCAACGTGTTCCAGTCGCGTGGTGTGGTGCGTCACGGCCACGACGAGGACGGCAACCCGGCCCCGCCCTCGGCAGAGCAGTTCGAGGAGGCGCGTCGCGTCTACCTCGAGACCGAAGCCGCGCTCGAGCTGGGCGACGACCAGGAAGGCTGAGCACCCCGGGTTGGTGTTGGGCAGAAGGGTGGGCCCGCCGGGTCCGTGCGGGCTTTCGAGGTGACGCGAGAGGAGAGCTTCTGATGCAGCGCAAGATCCGAGTGCTGGTGGGCAAGCCGGGCCTGGACGGACACGATCGCGGCGCCAAGGTGGTTGCCGCCGCGCTGCGCGACGCGGGCATGGAGGTCATCTACACCGGGCTGCACCAGACCCCCGAGCAGATCGTCGATGCCGCGGTGCAGGAGGACGTGGACGTGGTCGCGCTCTCCGTGCTCTCGGGTGCGCACATGACGATCTTCCCCGAGGTGGGCCGTCTGATGTTTGCGGCCGGCATCGGCGAGAAGCTGCTCACCGGCGGCGGGATCATTCCCGCCGACGACATGAAGGCGCTTTACGAGCAGGGTGCCGGCCGGCTGTTCGGGCCGGGCTCGTCGACCGTGGACATCGTCGCCTACATCCGCGAGTGGTACGCCGGGCGCTTCGGCGCCGACGCGCTGCCGCCGCTGCCGCCCCCACCGCCGCGGCCGCAGCCCGTGATCGGTTCCGGTCCGACCCCCGCTCGCGCCGCCACCGTGCTCGACGCTCATCATGCGCGCGCCGCGAGGCGGCCCGCGAAGCGCTCGCGCGCCGGCGTGGCGAAGAAGTCCGCCGCGCCGGCGCGGAAGAAGAGCGCCGCGCCCGGCAAGGCCGCGGCGAGGAAGGCCTCACCGAAGCCGGCGGCGCCTGCGAAGGCCGCAACGAAGCGGGTCGCGCCGAAGCGGCGCGCGAAACCGACGCGGCCGGCAAAGGCGGCGCCGAAGCGGCGCGCGAAACCGGTGCGGCCCGTGAAGACCGCGAGGAAGCCGGCGCCGCGCAGGGCTGCCGGCACGCGCTCCGCGAAGAAGCGGGTGGCTGGCCGGGGCGCGCGCACGCGTTGAGCCGCTTGCTCGTGGTGCTCGACGGCAGCCCGCTGCCGGACGGCAGCGTCGCGAGGATGTTGGGCGCGGCCGCCGACGGCGCGCGCGCGGCGGGCGGCGAGGTCGAGCTCCACCGCTGCTACGACCTCGCGGTGCGGCCGTGCATGGCGTGCGGGCCGGACGCCACGCCCGGCTACTGCGTCTTTCACGATGGCATGGACGCCGTGTACGCCGCGCTCGAACGCTCGCACGCTGTGGTGGTGGGCTCGCCGGTCCACTTCGACACCGTGAGTGGTCCGCTCAAGCTGGTCATGGACCGCTGCAACTGCGTCACGCCGCTGGTGACGCTGGCGGACGGCCGGCAGGATTGCGTGCCGAAGTGGCCGCGCTCCCGGCGTGGCGCCTTCGTCACCGCCTGCAGCGCCGGCCGTCGCCCCGACTTCGCGGAGCGCAGCGTCCGCGGATTCCTGCGCTGGGTGGGCGCCCAATGGGAGGAGACGCTGGCGTGGTCGCACGCCGACAACGAACGCGGTAGCGTACCCGCGGATACGCTCGCGGCGGCGCGCGCGCTGGGACGGCGCCTCATCGAGGGCGAACCGCCCGGGGGCGGACGGGCAGGTGAGCCGGAGGATTCCACATGGCCGAAGTGACGGAACTGGTGCAGGAAGCGGTCGAACACGCGCGCGAATCTCGGCTCAACTCGTGGATCGCCCTGCTGGTGGCGATCACCGCCGTGATGATGGCGCTGTGCAACATCAAGGACGGAAACGTCGTTCAGGCCATGTCCCAGGCGCAGGCACACAGCGTGGACGCGTGGTCGTACTTCCAGTCCAAGAGCACCAAGCAGCACCTGGCCGAGAACATGGCCGACCAGATGGAGGTGCAGCTCGCGATTTCGCCCGGCCTGGCGCCCGACCTGCGCGGCCAGCTCGCGACCCGCCTCGTGAAATACCGCGGGCAGGTCTCCGCCTACGCCGCGGAGAAGGACAGCATACAGAAGCAGGCGGTGGGGTTCGCCGCGGAGTACGATCGCCTCAACATCCACGACGACCAGTTCGACATGGCCGATGCGACGTTCTCGATCTCGGTCGCGCTCTACGGCATCACCGCGCTGACGCGCCGCCGCTGGCTGCTCGTCATGGCGCTGCTCGCGACGTTGTTCGGCGCCTTCTCGGGAGCGTGCGGATTCCTGGGGGCATCGTTCCATCCCTCGTGGCTCACCGGTTGGCTCGGCTGACCATTCCGCTCCCCGGGAAAGGGCTTCCCTTGATCGCGCTCGCACTCGCACTGCAACTGCTCGCAGCCGCCGTCCCCGCCGCGTCCGATGCCGGCCGCACGCCGCTCGCTCCGGGCGCACCGAAGTTCGCGCAGCTTGTCTCCCTCACCGGCGTGCCCGCCGATTCCAGCATGCGCATGGAGTTCCTGTCCGGGTTCCGCGGCGTCTTCGCGCTCGACGAGGTCCCCGGTGAGCGGCTGTCCCGGGGCAGCGGGTGGAATACGGGTCTGCCGCTGCCGAACCGCTTCCGGCTGCTCGAGGGCTCGCCGGCGGACGACGCCTGGAAGCTCGAGGTCGTGATCGGCTCGCCGCCGCCGCTGCACACGCAGGCGAGCGCGCACCGCACGGCGCACACGATCCCGACGCGCCGCACCTCGCGCGGGATGATCGTCGCGTTCGTGATGCACGTGCCCGATCCCGCGGGCGGACCCTCGCGCGCCGTGCAGTCGCGCTTCGCGTTCGTGTTTCCCGCGGCCGGGGCGTCAGCCGCGGGCGACCTCGCGGTGCCCTCGAACGGCTACGCGTTCCCGTGGGGCCAGGCCGGCCGCATCGTCGGTTCGCTCGCGCTCGAGGCGCTGCATCGCGAGAGCGGGGACATCGTGGACGCGGAACGCATGGACATCCAACCCGCCGTGCGCGCCGACGCCGGCCGCTGATCCGGAGGGACACATGAGGGTTCGCCGCCTGATCGTCCTCGCCGCCGCGCTCGCCGCACCCATGGCGTTCGCCGCACTCGCCGGCTGCTCGCGCTCCGCCGAGCGGCCGGCCTCGACGCTCACCGAGGCGCAGCGCGACAGCGCCATCGCGCGCTCCTCGCTGCCCGGCGCCGACGTCGTGGGCCGCGCGATGCAGGCGTCCGGCCGGGAGGCGCGCCGCGCCGCCGCAATGGACTCGACCTACCGCTGAAGCCCGCCCGGCGCGCCCGCTCGCGACCGGCGGGCCACGATCCGGCTCCGTTCCCGGCGGCGATGCCCGATCTTGCGCGGGCAGGCCGCGCTTCATGAATGATCCGGGCCCGAGGGGCAGAGCGCGCGGACCCGCGCGCCGGGCGGCCGCCGCGTGCATTTGCCACTCTGGCGCGCCTTCGCGGCGCCCGCCGGACTCCGCGCGGGGAATCCCGTGGCGCCGTTCCACGGCACGAAGCGCATACTGCGGCCATGTCATCGTGCGGGAGGGCCGTGTCGCACCCGGAATCTCCCGCACCCGAGCGTCTGTCATCACGTGATGCCACCGGTCCTGGATCCGTGGCTCCCCCGTTCGACGACGGCGCGAGTGTCCGTTCCGATTCCCGGGGGCCGGTTCCCCCGGGCGCGAGGTCAGACCATGCCGAGCATCATGATCGATTCGAAGCGCCGCACGCCCGCGCAGTCCCCGCCGTTCAGCGGCCGCGCGCTGCTGGGATCGGCGCGCTACAACAAGGACTCCGCCTTCTCGATCGAGGAGCGTGAGCAGTACGGACTGCTCGGGTTGCTGCCGACCACGGCGCTGTCCATCGACGAGCAGGTCGAGCTGGCGCTCGAGCAGCTGCGCCAGAAGGGCGACGACCTCGAGAAGTTCATCGGGCTGCTGGCGCTGCAGGACCGCAACGAGACGCTGTTCTACCGCGTTTTGGTCGAGAACCTCGCCGAACTGATGCCGATCGTCTACACCCCCACGGTGGGCAAGGCGTGCCAGATGTACAGCCACATCGTGCGCAGTCCGCGTGGGTTGTGGATCACCCCCGACGACATCGGCCGCATCCCGCAGCTGCTGCGCAACGCGGCCGAAGGGGACGTGCGCCTGATCGTGGTCACCGACAACGAGCGCATTCTCGGTCTTGGCGACCAGGGCGCGGGCGGCATGGGCATTCCGACCGGCAAGATCGCGCTCTACTGCGCGGGCGCGGGCATTCACCCGATGTACACGCTGCCCATCAGCCTCGACGTCGGCACCGACAATCCGCAGCTGCTCGAGGACCCGTACTACCTCGGCCACCGCAGCCGCCGCCTGCGCGGCCGGCCGTACGAGGACTTCATCGAGGCGTTCGTCGAGGCCGTCGTGCAGGTGTTCCCGCGCGCGCTGGTCCAGTGGGAGGACTTCCGCAAGGGGATCGCCTTCACCATCCTGGACCGCTACCGGCGCCGCGTGCCGTCGTTCAACGACGACATCCAGGGTACGGCGGCCGTGGCGCTGGCCGGCCTGCTCTCGGCGTTGCGCATCACCGGCAGCCGCCTGCAGGACCAGCGGATCGTGTTCGCCGGCGCGGGCGCGGCCGGCGTGGGTATCGGGCGGCTCATCCAGGCCGCGCTCATCGAGGACGGCGCCGCGCCGCAGGACATCCACCGTTCGCTGGTGTTCTGCGACAGCCGCGGGCTGCTGACCCCGACGTCGATCATGACCGATCCGCACAAGCACCCGGTGGCCATGACCGCCGAGGAGATGCTGCACTACGGTTTCAACGGGTCGGGTCCGTTCGGCCTGCTCGAGGTCGTGGCGCAGGTGAAGCCCACGGTGCTCATCGGGACGTCG
The DNA here is from genome assembly GCA_903921835.1 of Candidatus Eiseniibacteriota bacterium. Lineage (GTDB taxonomy): Bacteria > Eisenbacteria > RBG-16-71-46 > RBG-16-71-46 > RBG-16-71-46 > CAIXRL01. The sequence goes on from CAIXRL010000330.1 coordinate 7,467, forward strand.
GCGGTCTCGGGCCTGTTCACCGAGGCGATCGTGCGCGAGATGGCGTCGCACGTGGAGCAGCCGATCATCTTCCCGCTCAGCAATCCCACGTCGCTCGTCGAGTGCACGCCCGCCGAGGCCGTGCGCTGGACCGACGGCCGCGCGATCCTCGCCACGGGCAGCCCGTTCGCCCCGGTCGAGTTCCAGGGCCGGGTGCACGAGTTCGGGCAGGGCAACAACGTCTTCATCTTCCCCGGCGTCGGCCTGGGCTGCATCCTGAGCGAAGCTCGCGAGGTGACGGACGAGATCATGCTCACGGCCGCGCGCACGCTGGCGACCTGCGTCTCGCAGGCGCGCCTGGACCGCGGGGCGGTGTATCCCGACGTCGGCGAGCTGCGGCGGGCGAGCGGGCTCATTGCGGCAGCGGTGATCCGCAAGGCGCGCGACCTGCGCGTGGGCCGGCGTATCGACGACCACCAGGTGGAGTCGCTGGTTTCGCAGGCAATGTGGTACCCGGACTACCCGGCGTACTCCTGAGCCCGGGCCGCGGCGTGAAATCGAGAGTCTCACCCGCGCCCATCGCGCGGCCGGACGAGGGTGTCCCCACCGCGGCGGGCGGCCACGACCGGCCGCCCGGTCCGCTCGTGCACGCATTCGGGGTGGAGTACGCGCATGTGCGGCCTCCCGAGGGCGGCGACCTGTTCGTGACCCGCTTCGGCTGGCCCGATCTGGACGCGCTGATGCCGGCGCGCTGGTACGCCGACCAGTGGTACGCGAATCACGGTGAGAAGCTCACGGGCGCCACGGGCCAGGTCTACCGCGTGCCGCCGCGACCCGGTCCCGGCCGCACGCTGGACCTGGTGGTGAAGTTCTCCCGCGTGGCCCAGGACGTGCCCATCGTGGCCGAGGCTTCGTTCCCCGCCGAGGTGCGCGCCGACCTGATCGCCGAGGCGCGTTTCAACAGCCCAATGGAGGAGTTCGGGCTCGTCTCGGAGCTGCGGGAGCGTGCGTTCGGCCCCCCCGGCATGCGTGTCCTGACACAGAGGCCGCTGGCCATCTACGCCCCGCAGGAGGCATTCGACCTCTGGCAGATGGGGCGCAGCTCGAGCACCTTCTTCCGTCACAACGCCATGCTGGCCGAGGACCAGGGGGAGGCGGCGAAGGCGATCGAGATGGACATTCGCCGGATCTACGTCGTGCTCTATGGCTGGCTCGCGGGGCGCGACGCGGAGGCGTGCTTCCTGTCCGGCGAGCTGGCCGAGGAGGAGTTCCTCGGACTCACGCCGCGCGTTCTGGACGACCTGAACGTGCGCGGGTTCCGCGTGCTCGACAACAAGCCCAAGCACTACATCCTGCGGCCGCGCACCGGCGGCGGCTTCCTGCGCCGGCGCGACGGCTCGCTGGCCTACGGGCTGGTGGACTTCGAACTGCTCCAGCGCACGGTCGAGCACCAGAACCGCTACCACTCGGAGCGCCGCGCACGCTACTGGAGGATGCAGAGCTGTCCGTCCGGGCCGGCGGGCGCCGCGGCTCCGGCGGTGGCCAAGCCGGAATCGCACCTGCGGTCGGTGAAGGTCTTCGGCGTGGACTACCGGTACGGCGTCACGCCCGACGGCGGACGGCTGTGGGTGGTCGGCCGGGAGGAGGGCCTCTTCGACTACTTCCTGCCGGACCGCTGGCGCCGCACGCCGCGCATCAAGCTGTCGGTGACGGGCGAGGTCTATCGCACGGGAACGCGCGACCACGTGGACATCGTCTACCGCAGGTCGCGGGTCGGATTCCGGCCGCGCGTGGATCCGCTGACGCGCGCCAGCCGCGCCATCCGCGAGTCCGGGTACAACAGCCCGTTCGAGGAGGTCGCGACCGCCGAGCGGTTGCGGCAGATGGGCATCGCCACGATCTGGCCGCGCGCGATCTTCCATACCGGGCACCAGACCGCGCAGGCGCCCCGGCTGCGCGATCCGCGCCGCTTCGCCGACCACGCCGCGTACGTCGTGCCCGGTGAGCCGCCCGAGCCGGTGCTGTCCGACGGCCACGACTACTACACGATCTGGGACCTGTACCGCGGTGCCGATCCGCCCCGCGACGTGGGACGCGACGCGGCCCGCGGCGCGATCGCGCTGGCACGCGCGTGCGACGACGGCCTGATTCCGGCCGAAGAGGTGCGCGAGACTCTGGAGCGCACGCGCGAGCGGCTCGTGCAGGTCGGGCTGCCCGCGGACGGCCTCGCGGCGGAGGAGTTCGTGGTGCCGTTCGACGAGAGCGGCGAGCCCGAGCGCAACGCCGACGGCAGCCTGCGCCTGCGCTTCAGCCTCGACGCGCTCACGGCCTTCGAGTACGGGTTGATCGACGAGGCGATCTACCTCGGGCTCATCCGGCGGATGAACGACAGGCTGCGCACGGTGGACTTCGAGACGCTCGACCCGAGCGGTCGCCACCTGTTGCTCGGCATGGACGAGTCCGGGCGGGTGCTGCTGGACGCGGCGGGGGAGATCCACATGGCGCTCTGCAACTTCTCGCTGATCCGGGGCATGTACCGGCCGATACGCTGAGTTCACGCCCGCCCGCGGCGTCCGCCGCGGGCGGGGCACGCTGCCGGGCCCGCGCCCGTGGCTGGCGAGGGTGTCTTCGCCACCTTCGCGGTGTTTCAGGTAGTGTCCTGCGCGGTTGCAGCACGCGCCGCCGCCTGCCGCGCAACCTGCAGATGGCCGTCGCGCACCTCACCGCCCGCTGGAGTCCCGACGCATGCTGACGCTGCGAGAAGAACACATCCAGGTCCGTGACATGGTGCGCCGCTTCGCCGAGGATGTGGTGGCGCCGCGCGCCCGCGAGCTGGACGAGACCGAGAGCTTCCCGCACGACGCCGTCCGCCAGATGGCGGAACTGGGCCTGCTCGGCCTGCCCTATCCCGAGAAGTACGGCGGCGCCGGCATGGACACGCTTTCGTACGCGATCGCGGTCGAGGAGGTTGCGCGGGTGTGCGCCTCCACGGCGATCACGCTCGCGGCGCACGTCTCGCTCGGCTGCGGGCCCGTGTACGGCGCCGGCAGCGAGGAGCAGAAGCTGCGCTACCTGGTGCCCATGGCGAAGGGTGAGGCGCTCGGCGCGTTCGGGCTCACCGAACCCAACGCCGGCTCGGACGCGGCGGGCACGCAGACGCGCGCGGTGAAGACGGCGGACGGCTGGCGCGTGAACGGCTCGAAGATCTACATCACCAACGCGAGCTACGCGAAGTACATCACGTTCACCGCGGTCACCGACCCGGGCAGGGGCACCAACGGCATCTCGGCGTTCATCATGGACACCGCGACGCCCGGCTTCCGTGTCGGCAAGAAGGAAAAGAAGATGGGCCTGCGCGGCTCGGACACGGTCGAGGTCGTGTTCGAGGACTGCCTGGTGCAGCAGGACCAGATGCTCGGCGAGCCCGCGGGCGGCTTCAAGGCGTTCATGAGGACGCTCGCCGGCGGCCGCATCTCGATCGGCGCGCTGGCGCTGGGCATCGCGCAGGGCGCGTACGAGCACTCGCTCAAGTACGCGAAGGTGCGCCAGCAGTTCGGCCAGCCGATCGCGAACTTCCAGGCGGTGCAGTTCATGCTCGCCGACATGGCCGTCAAGATCGAGGCGGCGCGCCACCTCGTGTACCACGCCGCGCAGCTGCGCGACTCGGGCGCGGACTTCGTCAAGGAAGCCGCGATGGCGAAGCTGTTCGCGAGCGAAATGGGCAACTGGGTGACCGACAAGGCCATCCAGATCCACGGCGGGCTGGGCTACTGCCGTGACGTTCCGGTCGAGCGCATGCACCGCGACGTGAAGCTCATGGAGATCGGCGAGGGCACCAGCGAGATCCAGCGCATGGTGATCGCGCGCGAGATCCTGCGCGGAGCCTGACGTGCCCGCGGACGGTTCCCCCATGCGCTGGGCCAGCGGCCATTCCGTGCTCGCCGACGGCGCCGCCGCGGCCGCCGCGGCCGCCGCCGCCGTTCGCGCGGAGCTGGGCGAGGGGCCGGTGGACCTGTGCATGGTGTTCGTGTCGGCTGCGCACGTGCCCGCGGCGGAGACCATCGCCACCGTGCTGCGCGACGTGCTGGCGCCGGCGTGCCTGGCGGGCACCAGTGCGCGCGGCGTCGTGACGCGCGCCGAGGAGATCGAGCAGGGACCTTCGTTGTCGCTGATCGCGGCGCGGCTGCCCGGCGTGGACGTGAAGCCGTTCGTGCTCCTGCAGGAGGCGTGGGCGGGTCCGGTCGAGGACGAGGCCGCGTTCGACGCGCTCGCGCCGGGCGCGCGGGGCGCTGAACTCGTCGTGTTGCTGGGCGACCCGTTTTCGATCGACGTCGAGCGCGTGCTGTCCCTGTTCAACCGCTTCGTGCCCGGCGTGCGCGTGGTGGGCGGCATGGCCAGCGCCGGTGCGCGGCCGAACGCGAACGTGCTGCTGCTCAACGACTGGCTCGCGCCCGAGGGCGCCGTGGCGATCGCGCTGCACGGCGCGGTGCGCGTGGACGTGATCGTGTCGCAGGGCTGCGCGCCCATCGGGCCGCCGCTCGACGTCACGCACGTCGAGAAGAACCTGGTGATGACGCTGGACGGCCAGCCGGCGCTCGAGCGCGTCGAGGAGGTCCTGCGCGCGCTGTCCGGGCCGGATCGCGAGCGGCTTCGCCAGGGCCTCTACGTGGGCCGGCCGCTGCGCGGTGACGCGAGCGGGCGCGGCGACTACCTGGTGCGCAACCTGCTCGGCGCCGATCGCGAACGCGGCGCGCTCGCGGTGGGCGACCTCGTCGGCCCGCGCGAGAAGATCCGGCTGCACGTGCGCGATGCGCGCGCCGCCGTCGAGGACCTCGAGATGCTGCTCTCGCCGCAGGTGTTCGACACCGCCGCCGCGGGCGCGCTGCTGTTCGCGTGCAACGGCCGCGGCCGGACGCTCTTCGGTGAGCCCGATCGCGACATCGCCACGCTGCAGGACGCGTTGCGCGGTCCGGTGCCCGTCTCGGGCATGTTCTGCGCGGGCGAGCTGGGGCCCGTCGGCGGGCGCAACTTCCAGCACGGACACACGGCGAGCATCGCCATCCTGCGCCCGCGGTGAACGCGGCGCTCGCCCCCCGCGCTCGCGCGCGGCCGCGGGGCGGCCGATAATGCTCCTGCCCCGCGGCGTCCGCTGGGAATTGGAGGCTTCATGATCGAACGCGAGAGCACCGTCGACGGCTGGCAGGTCCGCATCGTTCCCACACAGGGCCAGCGGCTCGTGAGCATGATCCCGGCGGCGTTCCTGTGTGTCTGGCTCTGCGGTTGGGCGATGGGTGAGTACTTCGCCGGCGGCGCGCTGGTCACGCTGCTCGCCGAACGCTGGGCGCCCGGCGCCGCGCTCGGCCTGCTGCCCCGCTTCCACGGCCCGTCTCGCGACATGGCGCTGCCCGTGATCGGCTTCCTCGCGCTGTGGGTGACCGGGTGGACGATCGGCGGCCTGTTTGCGATCAGGCAGCTGGTGTCGCTGCTCTTCGGCGTGCCCGTGCTGCGCTGGAGCGCTGCGGGCGTGGTGCTGGACACGCAGGTGGGCCCGTTCGTCACGCACCGCCGGCTCACGTGGGTCAAGGCGGAACGGATGCTGGGTGGAGGGGCAGCCGCAGGTGCCGCGCAGGTCCCGGAGTCGCCTCAGGCCGCCAGCGTCGCGCGCGCGGCGCGTTCGCTCGCGGGCATGGGACTGGAGGATGCGGACCGCGAGACGCTGCTCGGCTGGCTGCGGGAAGCGCGCGCAGAGGCCGCCACCGCGACCGCCGGCGGGGCCGAACAGTACCGCGTCATCGGCTGAGGGACTGCCCGTGTCGATCCTGCATCCACACGCCGCGATCCACGTGCACGAGACCGCGGGCGGGCTGGAGGTGGAGCTGCCCTCGCCGCGCCGGCCGGTCGCCGTCGTGCTGCTCGCCGTGTGGCTCGCCGCGTGGGTCGTCGGACTGGGCTTCGTGACCCAGCAGCTCGTCCAGGGGGACGGCATCGGACCCGACGCGCTGTTTCTCGTCTGCTGGGCGGCGCTGTGGGTGATCGCGGGCGCGCTTTCCGCGGGATACCTCGCGTGGCTCCTCGCCGGCTGCGAGCGCATCACGCTGGCCGCGGATCGGTTGCGCATCCGCCACGCCGTGTGGCGCGCAGGGATCACGCGCACCTACGTGCTCGCCGACGTGCACGAGTTGCGGACGTTCGGCCGCGAACTCGCGCCCGTGCTGGCCGCGGGGATGGATCTCGCCGGGCGCGGCTCGAGCGGCGTGCGCTTCAACTACCACGACGAGGTCGTGCTCTTTGCGCGTGCGCTCGACGAGCCAGCCGCACACGCGCTGGTCGAGCGCCTGCTCGCGCACCACGCCTTCCCGGACGCGCACGGGCACCAGCCGCCGCCAGCAGCGTGACGTTGAAGGGGCCGCGGCCGCCCGCGGCTCCGCGTGCGTCGCGGGCGCCGGGGGAGGTCGCCGCACACGCTCCGCGATCAGGGACCGTCGCTTCCCGCCCACACGGGGTCGCGTCCTTCGCCCTCGCCCCAACCCGGACGATTCACGAGCCTGCTGCCTGCGAGCGCGATCTGCGCATCGTCTGCTGCGAAGCTCGACCGGCCGAGCTTCTTGCCTCTGACGCACATTTCGCACTCTCGGCTCGCGGTTCATGAATCGCCCGGGTTGATGCGCGGATCGCGCGCGTCGAACGCCCAGGACTGGTCCGGGCGCCTGCTCACTCGCCCACGAACACCGCCGTGGTGAGCCCCGGCACGGTGATCGCGGCCTGCGCGCGGTCGAAGCGCGCCTGCTTCACCACCGGGTCCGTGCCGCCGGCCTGCGCGGGGTGCAGCGCGAGCGCCCACTGCGCCAGCACCGGGTAGCGGAACGTGACCTCGCCCGGGTTGGCGTTGAACAGCACGACGACGCGCTTCCACGGCGAACCCAGCGCGGGCCGGTCGCCGGCGATGTCCGAGAGCGTCATCACGATGAGTCCCGGCTCTTGCGCGGGGCCGGTGTTGAGGAAGCGCACGCGCGCCTGGACGTCCTCCGCGGTGCGCAGCCGGAAGAGCGGCGAGCTGCGGCGCACGCGCAGGAAGTCGCCGAACGCGCCCGAGGAGAGCCCGATCTCGGCGCGGCCGGGCGTCATGTCGGTGCGCGCGAGCAGCGGACGCATGAGCGGCCAGCGGTCGCGGTTCTTGTCGGCGCCGGGAAGTCCCATGCCCCAGCGGTTGGTGGTCATGGACCAGTCCACGCGGTTGAACCAGTCGCCCGAGTCGTAGCTGTCCGCATCCATGGACTTGCTGCGCAGCAGTTCGCCGCCGGCGTGGAAGAACGGCAGGCCCTGCCCCAGCGCCGGCACCGAGAGCGCCAGCAGTTGCATGCGCACGCGTTGCGCGAGCGTCGCGGCGGCGGGCGCGGCCAGCATCACCTTGTCCCACAGCGTCTCGTTGTCGTGCGCCTCGACGTAGTTCACAGCCTCGCGCGGCAGCGCCGCGTAGCCCGTGCCGCCGAGCGCGGCGCCCGTGTTCGCGTTGCCCTTCGCGTCGGTGAACGCGTAGGACGCGAGGTTGCCCGCGAGCCCGACCCGGATGCGGTCGCAGAGGTTCAGCAGTTTCACGCGATCGCCGTCGCCGCCGTGGTTGAACGCGCCCGGCATCGTGAACAGCCCGGTGGCGAAGCCCTGCTCGCGCCGGTCGGTGAACGGGCTGCCACCGCGCACGGCGTCGCGGAGCCGGTCGTTGAACGTGCCCACGCCCGTGCCGGCGAGGTTCTTCTGGGTGGCGTTCACGCCACGCTTGTTGCCGGCCACCTCGCCGAAGTCCCAGCCCTCGCCGTAGAGCAGCACGCGCGGGCCGTCGACCCCGTCGCGCGCGGGCGTGAGCGTGTCCAGCGCGGCGCGCCAGTGCCCGAGATTGCTCTTCATGTGATGGCCCATGAGGTCGAATCGGAAGCCGTCCACCTTGTAATCGCGCGCCCAGTGCACCAGGTCGTCGGCGACCAGCTTCTCCATCATGCGGTGCTCGCTGGCGGTGTTCGCGCAGCAGGTGCTGTTCTCCACGGCGCCGTCGGCGTTCAGCCGCTGGTAGTAGCCGGGCACGATGCGGTCGAGCACCGAGAACGGTTCCAGGCCCGCGGCGTGCGTGTGGTTGTAGACGACGTCCATCACGACGCGCAGTCCGTCGCCCGCGAGGGATTGCACCATGCGGCGGAACTCGATGATGCGCGGGGTGCCGTCCGGATCGGAGGCGTAGCTACCCTCGGGCACGCCGTAGTGAACCGGGTCGTAGCCCCAGTTGAAGCCGTCCAGGCCGCGCAGCTTCATCACGGCGGCCTGCTGCTGGTCCGAATCGGGCGGCAGCGCGGACAGGTCGCCGGCGTCCTGCCACGTCGAGCGGTCCTCGTTCACGGTGGCGAAGTCGAAGCATGGCAGCAGGTGGACGTGCGTCAGTCCCGCCTCGGCCAGCGCGCGCAGGTGGCGCGTGCCGTCGCTCGCGTCGGTGAACGCCAGGTAGCCGCCTCGGTGCGCGGCGGGCACGGTGGCGTCGGAGGCGCTGAAGTCGCGCACGTGCAGCTCGTAGATCGTCGCGTCCTCGATCGCCGCCAGCGGCGGCTTGGGGCTCGCGTCCCAGCCTGCAGGCTTCAGCGCCGGATCGTCCATGTTCACGAGCTGGCTGCGCTCGCCGTTGCGCGAGAGCGAGCGCGAGTACGGATCCGTGGCGGTCACCGTCTCGACGCGGCCGGTCGCCGGCGTGAACACGGTCACCTCATAGAGGTAGTAGCGGTTCTTCCACGCCGCCTGGCCCTTCACGGTCCACGTTCCGCCGTCGCGCGTCATGTCCACGGTGGCGGTGGGAGCTGGGGCTCTCGGCGCGTCGAACAGCAGCACGCGCACCTTCTGCGCGGTCGGTGCCCACAGGCGCAGGCTCGGCGCGCCACCGGCCCAGGTGGCGCCGAGCGGTCCGTCCCATGCGAGCAGATCGTCGAGCACGCCGGGCAACTGCACGCCCGTCGCGTCACCGGTGCCGTCGGCGTTGCGCACCGAGATGGCGACCTGGCCGCGCAGCCACGCCGCGGCGCGGGGCGCGTCGGCGGGCGCAAGGCGCAGCACCGAGTCGCCGGCAAGATACGGGTAGCGCTGGCGCAGTTCGGGGCTCATGCCGTCCGTGTCCACGGTGAGCGTGATGGCGTCGCCTCCCGTCACGCCCTGCGTGGTAACGCGCAGCGCCCCGGCGGGCGAGCCGTGCAGCCGGAACGTGGCGCCGGCGGCGGCGGGCGCGTTCCACAGCAGCGTCTGGCGGTCCACCCAGACGGCGCGCGACCGCGACAGGTCCCCGAACGCGAGCGCGCTGACGTCGGGCAGCGTGGCGTTGAGCTCGGGGCGTCCCGACACGATCCACGCCTCCTTCTGCTTCGCGAGGTCCAGGAACATGTCGATCCCGGGATCCTTCTGGTCGCCCTTGTGCACGATGATGCCCAGCCGGGTCGCGCCCGGCTTGAGCGGCACGTCCCAGTACGGACCGAAGTCGTCATGGCCCGTCGGCGCCGCCGGGCTGCTCCACGCGGTTTCGGTGCGCGCGCCGTCCCACTGGTGGGTGCCCCAGCCGTCGTAGTCCGCGCGCGGGCGGTGGTAGTGGATGCGGGCCGTGTCCGGCCCGAGCTTGGGGACCGTTTCGGCACCCGCGGCGCCGGGAGCTGCGAGCCACGCGCCGGCGAGCAGCGCGAGGGAGAGCGTGGCGAGACGATGCAGACGGAACATGCCGTAGCCTCCGTGATAGACGGCGGAGAGGTGATGATGAGGACCGGGGCATCATGCGCCAGTCGCGGGCGACCTTCCACCCCGGGCTCCCCGGGCGGCGATACGGGCGGGGTGCGTCGCTCGGCCCGTCGCGGCGAGCCGGCGCCGTTCGGGCTCCCCGACCGGCGCCGGCAGCGCCCGGAGATACGCTGCGACCGGGAGTGATGCCGTCCGGCCGACCCCGCCATGCCCCGGCGGGCGGCGTCCCGCCGGGCTCGACCGCGGCGGCCTATTCGCGGGCCGCGTCTCGTGTAGAATGCCCCGGCGTTCCAGCGTCAGCGTCGATTCGAAACTCCGCGTGCCTTCACGGGTCCGCCTTCCGCACGAGGTTCCGCATGTCCAGCTTTCCCGCTGTCTTCATCGTGGGCGCGGCGCGTACGCCCATCGGCAGATTCCTCGGTTCGCTCGGCTCGCTGCGGGCATCCGATCTCGGAGCCGTCGCGCTGCGCGAGGCGATCGCCAGGGCCGGCATCACCGGCGGGGACGTGGACGAGGTCATCATGGGCCACGTCGTGCAGGGCGGGCAGGGACAGGCGCCGGCGCGGCAGGCGCAGCTCAAGGCGGGGATCGATCCGGTCGTGGGCGCGCTGACCGTGAACAAGGTCTGCGGCTCCGGGCTCAAGGCGGTGATGCTCGGCGCCCAGGCGATCAAGGCGGGCGACGCCGAGTGCGTGGCCGCGGGTGGCCAGGAGAGCATGAGCACCGTGCCGCACTACTTCTTCCAGGGCCGGCTCGGCCAGCGGCTCGGCGACACCACGCTGCGCGACGGCGTCATCCACGACGGCCTGTGGTGCTCGTTCAACGACTGCCACATGATCGAACTCGCGCAGTACACCGCCGAGAAGGCGAAGCTCTCCCGCGCGCGGATCGACGAGTTCGCCGTGAACAGTCATCGCAAGGCCGCTGCCGCGCAGGCCGCGGGCGCGTTCGATCGCGAGATGGCTCCGGTCACGATCCCGCAGCGCAAGGGCGATCCCGTCGTGGTGAAGGCGGACGAATCCGTACGCGGCGACACGACAATCGAAGCGCTGGCGAAGCTGGGCGCGGTGACGAAGGCGAGGGACGGCGTCATCACGGCCGGCAACGCGCCGGGGCTGAACGACGGCGGCGCGGCACTCGTGCTCATGAGCGAGGCGCGCGTCAAGGCGACCGGCGCGAGGCCGCTGGCGCGCATCACCGGCTACGCCACCGGCGGTGGCGAGCCGAAGGAGCTGTTCTTCGCGCCGATCGACGCGGTGCGCAAGCTGATGCAGAAGCTCGGCGTGGGCATCGGCCACTTCGACCTCATCGAGGCGAACGAGGCGTTCGCCGCACAGGCGCTCGCCGACGGCGACGGACTCGGCTGGGACTGGGATCGCGTGAACGTGAACGGCGGCGCGGTGGCGCTCGGGCACCCCATCGGGGCGAGCGGCGCGCGCATCCTGACCACGCTGCTGTACGCGCTCGAGGCGCACGGCGGCAAGACCGGCCTCGCGACGCTGTGTCTGGGTGGCGGCAACGCGGTGGCCCTTTCCGTGGAGCGTGTGTGATGAGCGGCGCGGACGACGTGAAGAAGGTCGCGGTGATCGGCGGCGGCACCATGGGCAACGGCATCGCGCAGGTATTCGCCACCAACGGCTTCGACGTCGAGCTGATCGACGCGAAGCCCGAGTTCGTGCAGCGCGCGCTGGCCACGATCGGCAGGAACCTGGAGCGCGTCGCGAAGAAGCAGGAATGGCCCGCGGACAAGGCGCCCGGCATCCTCGCGCGCGTGCACGGCGGCACGTCGCTCGACGTGGCGAAGGACTGCCCGCTGGTGATCGAGGCGGTGACCGAGGACTTCGCGGTCAAGAAACAGATATTCCTGGCGCTCGACGCGGTCGCGCCGGCCGAGACCATCCTCGCGAGCAACACCTCCAGCATCTCGATCACCGAGATCGCCGCGCTGACGAAGCGGCCGGCGCAGGTCATCGGCATGCACTTCATGAACCCGGTGCCGGTGATGCAACTGATCGAGATCATCCGTGGCCTCGCCACCAGCGATGCCACGTACGCGCTGACCGAGGACCTCTCGAAGCGGCTGGGCAAGACGCCGGTCGAGGTCAACGACTACCCCGGCTTCATCTCCAACCGCATCCTCATGCCGATGATCAACGAGGCGGTCTACACGCTCATGGAGGGCGTCGCGACGCGCGAGGCGATCGACACGGTCATGAAGCTGGGCATGAACCACCCGATGGGACCTCTGGCGCTGGCCGACCTGATCGGGCTCGACACCTGCCTGTCCATCATGGAAGTGCTGCACGTGGGCCTGGGCGATTCGAAGTACCGCCCGTGCCCGCTGCTGCGCAAGATGGTCGCGGCGGGCTGGCTCGGCCGCAAGAGCGGCCGCGGCTTCTACGAATACCCGCAGGCCTGAGGGAGCC
>CAIXRL010000331.1 GCA_903921835.1 Candidatus Eiseniibacteriota bacterium
CCTTCATCGCCGGCGTGGTCACGCGCTTCTCGCTCATCAAGCTCAAGGACAAGGAGTGGTACCACACGAAGTTCATCCCGAAGATCAGCCCGATCACCCTGATCGCCCTGCTCTTCACCATCATCGTGATGTTCTCGCTGAAGGGCAAGAACATCGTCGAGCTGCCGCTGGACGTGGTCCGCATCGCGATCCCGCTGCTCGTCTACTTCGTGGTGATGTTCGTGGCGTCCTTCCTCCTGAGCCGCGCCGTGGGCGCGGACTACCCGCAATCGGCGACGCTCTCGTTCACGGCCGCGTCGAACAACTTCGAGCTGGCGATCGCGGTGGCCGTGGCGACCTTCGGCATCGGCCATGGGGCAGCCTTCGCGGCCGTCATCGGGCCGCTGGTCGAGGTGCCCGCGCTGATCGGGCTCGTGAACGTGGCGCTGTGGTTCCGCAGGCGCTGGTTCGGGGCCGACAGCGCCGGCGCCCGGGACGGGAAGCGGGCCGTGACCCCGTGAGCGGCGCGCCGGCCATCGCAGGCGGACCGAAGCCCTCGCCGCGGGCATTCCTCCCGGTGCTGGGAGCGCTGGTCGCGTGGTTCGCGCTCTACGGCGTGCTCCAGCCGGCGGCAACCTGGCTGAGCCGCGACCTGCTGAGGCTCGAGCCGGAGACGCCCCTGGGAAACGCGGTCGAGTTCTTCGCCTACGAGGCGCCCAAGGTGCTCATGCTCCTGACGCTGGTGGTCTTCGGTGTCGGGGTCGTGCGGTCGTTCTTCGCCCCGGAGCGCACGCGCGCCATCCTTGCCGGCAGGGCGGAATCGGTCGGCAACGTGATGGCCGCCGGGCTGGGCGTCGTGACGCCGTTCTGCTCGTGCTCGGCCGTTCCGCTGTTCATTGGCTTCCTGACCGCCGGCATTCCACTCGGCGTGACGTTCTCGTTCCTGATCTCGGCCCCGATGGTGAATGAGGTCGCCCTGGCCCTGCTGTTCGCCCTCTTCGGCTGGAGGGTCGCCGCGCTCTATCTCGGGACGGGGCTCGCGATCGCCATCGTCGCCGGCTGGGTGATCGGGCGCCTCAAGCTCGAGCGGCACGTCGAACCGTGGGTATACGAGATGCCGGTGGGAGGAAGCGGCCCGGCGAGCGGAGCCCTGACCTGGAACGAGCGCATCCAGCACGGGCTGGAAGCCGTGAAGGACGTCGTCGGCAGGGTGTGGCTCTACGTGCTGGCCGGCATCGTGGTCGGCGCGGGGATTCACGGCTGGGTGCCGGAGAACTTCATGGCCTCGATCATGGGCAAGGGTGCCTGGTGGTCGGTGCCGCTCGCCGTGCTGATCGGCGTGCCCATGTACTCGAACGCGGCCGGGATCATCCCCGTCGTGCACGCGCTGCTCGAGAAGGGCGCCGCCCTGGGCACCGTGCTCGCGTTCATGATGTCCGTGATCGCGCTCTCGCTGCCGGAGATGATCCTCCTGCGCAAAGTGCTCAAGCCTGCGCTGATCGCGACGTTCATCGGCGTGGTCGCGGCCGGAATCATCATCGTCGGCTACGTGTTCAACTGGCTCATCTGAGGTGGTGCTTCAAAACCCGGATCATTCATGAACCGTCAGCCGAGAGTGCGAGATGCGCGTCAGCCGCAAGAAGATCGGCCGGCCGCGCCGGAACCGTGTTGTCAACACGATGAGGACAGCGGCCGGTCGAGCTTCGCAGCGGATGACGCGCAGATCGCGCTCGCAGGCGGCGGGCTCATGAATGATCCGGGTTAATGCCCCGCCTCGTGATTCCTTTCACGAAGGAGACGTCCCCATGACCAGAATCCAGGTACTCGGTTCCGGCTGCACCCGGTGCAACGTGCTGTACCAACACGCCGAACAGGCTGCGAAGGAGCTCGGGCTCGACTACGAGATCGAGAAGGTCACCGACATCACCACCATCATGGGCTACGGCGTCATGACCACGCCTGCACTGGTGGTCGACGGCGAGATCAAGCTGACGGGGCAAGTGCCTTCGGCGGAGCAGCTCAAGGCGGTGCTGTCATGAAGGCCGGGAGCAGGCGGGTCCTGGTTGCGTTCGCGCTGACGGCCACCGCCCTGGCCGGCGTGGCGCTGCTCCATTCGCGGTCGCTGGCAGAGACGGCCCGGCGCGACACGACCGTCGAGGCTCCGACCGTGGTGACCCCCGGCGTTCGCCCTCACCGGGTCATCGCCTACTACTTCCACACGACCGCCCGCTGCGTTTCGTGCCGGGCCATCGAGGCGAACTCACGCGAAGCCCTCGAGAGCGCCTTCGCGAAGGAGATCAAGGATGGGCGTTTGCTGTGGAAGGTGGTCAACGTCGAGGTCAAGGGCAACGAGCACTTCGTCAAGGACTACGCCCTCTACACCAAGTCGCTGGTCCTCGTGAACGAGGTGCGCGGCAGGCCCGCCGAGTGGAAGAACCTGGACAAGGTCTGGCAGCTGCTGCAGGACAAGCCGAAGTTCCTCCGCTACGTGCAGGAGGCGACGCGCGGCTACCTGACCGAACGCTCGTGACCGAAGTCCTTGCCGGCATCGGCCCGGCGCTCTGGCTCGGCATCCTGACCTCGATCAGCCCGTGCCCGCTGGCCTCGAACGTGGCCGCGGTTTCGTACGTGGGCCGCCACGCGTCGGACCCGAGACGCGTGCTGCTGGCCGGGCTTGCCTACTCGGCCGGCCGGGCGATCACCTACGTGCTCGTCGGCTGGCTGGTCGTCACGAGCATCCTGTCGCTGCCCGGCGTCTCGTTCTTCCTCCAGAAACGGATGAACCAGGTGCTCGGGCCGTTGCTGGTGCTGATCGGCGCCGGGATCCTCGGCTGGCTGCCGGTGCACCTCCCGTCAACCGGATTCAGCGAAAGCGTCCGCGCGCGGGTCGCCGGCCGCGGCGCCCTTGGCGCCGGAGCGCTCGGCATCCTGTTCGCGCTCTCGTTCTGCCCCGTCTCCGCGGGTCTGTTCTTCGGGGGGCTCGTTCCGCTGGCAATCGGCGCGCACTCGCGTGTGATCCTGCCGGCGGTCTACGGAATCGGCACCGGCCTGCCCGTGGTGTTCTTCGCCGTCCTGATCGCGTTCGGCGCGCGCAGCGTGGCACGGGTGTTCGACGCCCTGGCCGGGTTCGAACGCGTCGCTCGCGTGGTGACGGGCGTGATCTTCATCGGCGCCGGCGGCTGGCTGATCCTCACGCACCTGCTGGGGGTGAACCTCTGACTCGATCTGCCCGGCCAGGCGCCCGGCGAGAGCGAACGGGCGTCAGCGCGCGGCGCCGACTTCCGTTTCCGCGATTTCCTCGAGCCGCGCCGTGAAGTGGCGCAGCACCGGCGCCTCGTAGGTCAGGCGCAGGCCCTTGAGCCGGTCGCGGTGTTCGAACACCTCGATCACGGACTCCGCCACGTAACGCATGTGCTCCGTCGTGTAGACGCGGCGCGGCACGGCCAGGCGCACGAGTTCGAGCTGCGGATACTGGACCGTGCCCGAAGCGTCCGGTTGCGCGAACATGAGGCTGCCCACCTCGACCGCGCGGATGCCGTAGTCGCGGTAGAGCGCCACCACCAGCGCCTGCCCGGGGAACTGCGATTGCGGAATGTCCGGCAGGAAGCGCTTCGCGTCGACGTAGACCGCGTGGCCGCCGACCGGCGTCACGATCGGCACGCCCGCGTTCATGAGCAACTCGCCGAGGTGCGCGACCTGGCCAATGCGAAACGCCAGGTAGTCCTCGTTCAGCACTTCCTTGAGCCCGCGCGCGATCGCCTCGAGATCGCGACCCGCGAGCCCGCCGTAGGTCGGGAAGCCCTCGATCAGGATGAGCAGGTTGGTGATGCGCTTGGCCCAGTCCTCGTCGTTGAGCGCGAGGAACCCGCCGATGTTGACGAGCCCGTCCTTCTTGGCGCTCATGGTGCAGCCGTCGCCGAAGGAGAACAACTCCTTCGCGATCGACTCGACGGAGTGGTTCGCGTAGCCGGGCTCGCGCTGCTGGATGAAGAAGCAGTTCTCGGCGAAGCGGCAGGCGTCGAAGATGAGCGGCACCTGGTGCCGCGTGCACACCTCGCGCACGGCGCGCACGTTGGCCATGGAGACGGGCTGCCCGCCGCCGGAGTTGTTCGTCACGGTGAGCATCACCATCGGGACGCACGCGCCCTTCTCGGTGAGCAGGCGGTCGAGCTTCACCGGATCCAGGTTGCCCTTGAACGGGTGCGTCGATGCCGGGACGAGCCCCTCGTCGATCACCAGGTCCACGGCTTCCGCGCCCTGGTGCTGCACGTTCGCGCGCGTGGTGTCGAAGTGGATGTTGTTCGGCACCACGTCGCCGGCCTTGAGGATGGTCGAAAACAGCAGGTTCTCGGCGACCCGCCCCTGGTGCGTGGGGATCACGTGCCGGAAACCGAAGATCTCGCGGACGGTCTTCTCGAAATGGTAGAAGTTCTTGCTGCCCGCATAGGACTCGTCGCCGAGCATCATGCCGGCCCACTGCTGGTCGCTCATCGCCGACGTGCCGCTGTCGGTGAGCAGGTCCACGTAGATGCTGTCCGCCGGCACCGCGAAAATGTTCAGGCCCGCCTCGAGAATCAGGCGTTCACGCTCTTCCTGGGACACGCGGCGCAACGGCTCGACGACCTTGATCCGGAACGGCTCGGCTGGGAATCGCATGGCGGCAGTCTACGCGCCCGCGGCGGGCGGGCTCAAGCGCGCTTCCCGGTGGAGAACGCCGGAGCGCGCCGCACCCCTCAGTTGCGGCCCGGGTCCCCGCCCGCTTCGGGTGAGGCGGGCGGCGCGGGGGCGGTGATCC
>CAIXRL010000332.1 GCA_903921835.1 Candidatus Eiseniibacteriota bacterium
CGCGCCGTACGCCTTCGAGACGCCGCGCAGCTGGACCACGTCCTCGCCCGAGCGCTGCGGCGCGCGGAAGTGAAACTCCACCACGTGACGCTCGCGCGGCAGCTCGACCACGTCGATCTTCTCGAGCTTCTTCACCCGGCTCTGCACCTGGGCCGCCTTGGCGGCATGCGCGGCGAACCGCTCGATGAAGCGCCGCTCCTTGGCGAGCATGGCCTGCTGGCGCGCGTAGGCGGCCTCGCGGTTCGTCGAGGCGATGGCGCGCTCACGGACGTAGTGGTCGTAGTCGCCGGTGTAGGAGGTGAACTCGCCCGCGTCGATGTCCACGATGCGGCTCACGACGCGGTTCATGAAGTCGCGGTCGTGGCAGGTCATGAGCACCGCGCCCTGGTAGTCGCGGATGAAGCGCTCGAGCCACAGGATGGATTCGATGTCGAGGTGGTTGGTGGGCTCGTCCATGAGCAGCACGTCCGGCCGGCCGAGCAGCACCCGCGCCAGCTCGACGCGCATCTTCCAGCCGCCCGAGAGCGCGCCCACGTCCCCGTCCACCTGCGCGTCCTCGAAGCCGAGCCCGTGCAGCACCTCGCGCGCGCGGGACTCGAGGTCGTAGCCGCCACCCTGCTCGTAGGCCTCCTGGACGTGGCCGAAGCGCTCGAGAATGACCTCCATCTGGTCGGCGCGCGCGGGGTCGCCAAGCGCGTGCTGCAGCGCCTCGAGCTCGTGGTGCAGGTCGCCCAGCTTGCCGCTGCCCGCGATGGCCTCGTCCAGCACCGAGCGGTCCGACATCTCGCCGACGTCCTGGCGGAAGTAGCCGATCGTCGTGCGTTTGGGCACGGACACGGTGCCCTCGTCGGGCGATTCGTCGCCGGTGATCATGCGGAACACGGTGGTCTTGCCCGCGCCGTTGGGCCCGACGAGACCCACCTTCTCGCCCGGATCGAGCTGGAAGGAGGTCTCCACGAACAGCACCTGCTTGCCGTACTGCTTGGAGATGTCGCTGAGGACGATCATGGACCGGGGAGTGTAGCAGGTGCGCGGGGCACACCACGTACGGCCGGCCGCGCTGGCAGGCGCGCGGCAGCCCCCGGCCGGAAACTCGCTGCCCGGGGCACCGCCCCCACCGCCAATGGGCCGGCGCCGGCACCCTCAACGTTCCGGGAGGTCCACCGTCTCGCGTATCATCTCGTCCGCGGCCCGGAGCACGCGGAGCTGCGCCGAGAACGCCCGCTGCGCCACGAGCACGTCCATCATCGCGCCGGGCAGGTCGCAGGCGGCGCCGTTCGCGGCCGGACCGGCGGGGGCACTCGCGTCACCCGGCGCGGCCGGAGCCTCGGGCAACCCCGCCGTGGCGATCGCTGCGGCCGCTCGATCCATGCGCCGCATGCTGGTCATCATGCCACCGAGCGCGGACGACAGGGCGGAAACCGGGAAAGCCATGTGCGGATCTCCGTGCGAGGGGAAACGGCAGTGCTCGGCGCCGTCCCTAGCCCGCATTATTCATGAACCGCGAGCCGAGAGTGCGAGATGTGCGACAGCAGCAAGAAGATCGGCCGGCCGCGCCGGAACCGTGTTGCAGACACGATGAGGACAGCGGCCGGTCGAGCTTCGCAGCGGATGGCGCGCAGATCGCGCTCGCAGGCCGCGGGCTCATGAATAATGCGGGCTAGCCCGGAGTCTTCCTTGCCCGATCCCATCCGGCAGCGCCGTGCCCCCGCGGCCGACGGTCTCCTGATCCTCGGCGTGGTCGGCCGCGCCGGCAGCGGCAAGAGCAGCGTCGCGCGCGCGCTCGCCTCCCGCGGCGCGGTCGTGCTGGATGCCGACCGCGTCGGACACGAGGTCACGGATTCCGACGCGGAGGTGCGCGCGGCCCTGCTCGCCGCCTACGGGCCCGCGGTGTACCTGGAGGACGGGACGCTGAACCGCCGCCTGGTCGCGGCGATGGTCTTCTCGAATCCGTCCGCGCTCGCGGCGCTCAACCGGCTCGTGCACCCGCGCGTCCTCCAGCGCCTGCGTGTCCATCTGGCCGCGCTCGCCGCCGGGGCGCTGCGCGGCCCCGTGGTCGTGGACGCCGCGCTCATGCTGGACTGGGGATTTGAGCGCGAGTGCGACGCGGTGATCGCCGTCACCGCGCCCGAGGAGACGCGGGTCGCCCGCCTGGTCGCTGCGCGCGGCTGGACCGCGGAGGACGCGCGCCGGCGGCTCGCCGCGCAGAAGAGCGATGCGTATTTCGCCGCAGCGGCCGACGAGGTGATCGCGAACGCCGCCGGCGAGCCCGAGCTCGCCGCCGCCGTCGACGCCGCGCTCGC
>CAIXRL010000333.1 GCA_903921835.1 Candidatus Eiseniibacteriota bacterium
CCGAAGCGGCTCCACAGCGTCAGGTGGTGCGCGCGGTCCACCACCTGCACGCTGTCGATCTGCAGCCCGCACACGCCCTCGACGAAGCGCTGCAGGGACGCGGCGGTGAGCCGGCGCGTGCGCGGGCGGTCGAGCTGCTGGCGCGCCAGGAACAGCGCTGCGACGGCGCGGCGCGAGACGACGGGTGCGCTCACGTGTGCGACGCGGCCGCGGGCGGCGGCGGGTACGCCTCGCCGAGCACGTCGAGCAGGTGCACGATGCGCACCTCCGAGCCGCGTTCGCGCGCGCCGCGCTGCATGTGCAGCAGGCAGCCGGGATTCGACGCGATCACCACGTCGGGTGTGACGCTCTCGATGCGGTCGAGCTTGCCGGCGAGCTGGGCGTCCGCCATCCCGGGGTGCGTGAGGTTGTAGACGCCGGCGCTGCCGCAGCACCAGTCGCTGTCCGGCAGCTCCAAGAACTCCACCCCGGGCAGCGCGCGCAGCAGCCGCCTTGGCGCCTCGCGCACGCGCTGCGCGTGCGCCAGGTGACACGGGTCGTGCATCGCGACGCGCAGCGGGGCGGCGTCGTCGCGTGGCGAGGAGAGCACGTGTGGTGCGGGCGGAAGCCCAAAGTGCGCGAGCACCTCGGAGACGTCGCGCACCTTCGCCGAGAAGGCCCCGGCGTCCGCGTCCCCCCCGAGCAAATCGCCGAACTCGCGCAGCGCCGAGCCGCAGCCGGCGGAGTGCGAGACCACGAAGTCGAACGTTCCAGAGAACGCGCGCACGTTGCGGCGCGCCAGCGCGCGCGCCTCCTCGCGCCGTCCGGAGTGCGCGTGCAGCGCGCCGCAGCAGGTCGCGGCGCGGGGCGCCACCACCTCGAGGCCGGCGATCACCATGAGGCGCACGGCTTCGCGGTGCGTGTGCGAGAACATCGCCTCCATGAGACAGGTCTCGTGCAGCGCGACGCGCCCCCGCGGCTCGCCGGCGGGCATGAACGTGACGCCGTCGGCGTCCTCGACCATGCGCGCGCCGGGCGGCAGCGCCGCCTCCACCCGCGCGAGCGATCTCCCGGCGCGCGGCAGCAGCGCGGGCGTGGACGCGAGGCCGCGCCGCGCCCAGAGGGGCAGCAGCCGGCCGCCCGCGCCGCGCAGCCACGCGCCGAGGACGCCGCGCTGGCCCAGCCGGAGCAGGTCCGCCGCGGCGTGCACCCGTTCGCGGTGCGGCAGCACGGCGGAGAGCACGAGGCCCGCCAGCGCGCGCACCGGCGTCGCGCGGCGGATGCGCTGCTCGAGCTGGCCGCGCGTGGCCTCCAGCATGCGGCCGTACGGCACGCCCGCGGGGCAGACGCTCTCGCACGCGCGGCAGTCGAGGCAGCGATCCAGGTGAGCGACCAGCGTGACGTCGGGCGCGATGCGGCCGTCGGCGAGACCGCGCATGAGCCAGATGCGGCCGCGCGGCGAGTCGGGCTCCAGCTTGAGCGTGCGGTAGGTCGGGCACGCCATCAGACACAGGCCGCAGTGGATGCAGGTGTCGAGATCGCGCCGCGTGGGCGCGTCCGCGCCTTCGAACCACGAGCCGCCCGCGGGAGCCGCGTTCACGCGCCGGCGTCCCCGTCGGACTCGATGTGGAAGCGGTGCAGGACGCGGTGCATCACGGGCGAGAGCAGCACGCCGACGCTGGCCAGCAGCATGATGCCACTGTAGAGCGCGTACAGCGACGCGAACACCTTGCCGGCGTCGCTGCTCAGTGTGTCCACGGGCCCCATGCCGCCCAGGATCATGGACGCGTTGTAGAGGCAGTCCACCCACGACGGGAGCCCGCCGATCCAATGGTAGCCGGCGATGCCGATCGCGAGCGAGATCACGATGAGGGTGAGCGTCAGGCCGGCGCTCTGCAGGAGCCGGATTCGGAACACCGGCACCGCGGCCAGGGGTTCGTGCCGGCTCTCGTAGCGGAAGATGCGACGGCGATGGTGATGATGATGGCTCATGGCACCAGCACGACCTTTCCGAAGTGCGCGCGCGATTCGATGCGCTCGTGGGCGGCGCGCGCCTCCGCGAGCGGCATCACGGAATCCACGACAGGCTCCAGCGCGCCGCTGGCGACGTGGCGCAGGA
>CAIXRL010000334.1 GCA_903921835.1 Candidatus Eiseniibacteriota bacterium
CCAGTTGTCGCTCGCGATCGGCAAGGGTGGGCAGAACGCACGCCTCGCCGCACGCCTGACCGGCTGGAAGATCGACCTGGTCTCCAAGACGGACGAGAAGAAGCGCGTCGACCTCGAGCGCGCGAGCCGCATCGAAGTCGAGCAGCTCGGGCTGGGCCAGGCGACCACCGAGAAGCTGATCTCGGCCGGCATCGAGACCGTGCAGGAACTCGTCGCGACCCCGCTCGAGAAGCTCGTCGAGATCCCGGGCATCGGCGAGAAGACCGCCGAGAAGGTGCTGGTGACCGGGCAGGAGTACATCGCCGCTCACCCGCCGGTCGCCGCGAGCGCACCGGGCGAACTGGAGTTCACGCCGGAAATGGAGCCAGCCTCGGACAGCCCCGTGGCCGTGGCCGACGCCGGCTCATCCGCATCGAGCGAGACGGCGGAAGGAGCGGACCGTGCCGAATAGCCCCGCGGCCAAGAAGCTGCGTATCTACGAGGTCGCCAAGGACCTCGGAATGTCGAGCGACGTGATCATCCAGATCGCGCGCAAGCTCGGCGTCGAGGTCAAGAACCACATGAGCACCCTGCCCGTCGAGATGGTGGACAAGGTGCGCACCGAGATGGCGACCGAGAAGGCCGCCGTGCGCGTGGAAGTCGTCAAGCAGCAGGAACACGAGGCGCAGCGCGCCCGTGACGACCGTGCGCGCGCGCAGGCGGCGGGCGGCTACCAGCAGAATCCGGCGCTGCCCTACAACCGTCCTCCCGGCGCCGGCTCCGCGGTGGTCTACCGCCCGCCGACCCCCGTGGTCCACACGCGTTCCGTGCCCGTGCCCGGCAGCTCGCCGCAGCGCGGCCCGCAGGGTGCTCGTCCCGGCGGCCCCGGTGGCCGTCCGTCGGGCCCCGGCGGTCCCAGTCGCAGCGGTCCCGGCGGCCGGCCGCAGGGCGGTTTCAGCGGCGGCCAGCCCGGTGCGCGTCCGCAGGGCGGCGGCTATTCCGGTGGTGGCGCTCCGGGCTCGCGCCCGGGTGGCTACAGCGGTGGCGGCGCGCCCGCAGCGGGCGCTGGCCGTCCAGCCTTCGGTTCGGGTCCCGGCGGTCCGGGCCGCGGCGCCCCGGGTCGTCGTGATCGCAAGAAGAAGAAGGGCGTCGACGAGAAGGTCGCCGCCGAGAGCGTGCGCAAGACTCTCGCGACGCTCGACCTGGGCAGCAGGGGACGCAAGCATCGCCACCGTGAAGAGGCGGGCTCCGGTGCGCCCGCCGAGGCCGCGAAGGTCATCAAGGCGTCGGAGTTCAACACCGTTGCCGAACTCGCGAACGCCATGGAGGTCAAGCCGCAGGAAGTGATCGGCGCGTGCATGCGCATGGGTCTCATGGCCACGATCAACAAGCGGCTCGACAAGGATTCGATGATGGCCGTGGCCGACGAGTTCGGTTTCGAGGTCGAGTTCATCCAGGAGTTCGGCGAGGAGGACGTCACCGAGGAGGCCGAGGAGGTAGCGGCGGAGAAGCTCCGTCCGCGCGCCCCCGTGGTCACCGTCATGGGTCACGTCGACCACGGCAAGACCTCGCTGCTCGACTACATCCGCAAGGCCAACGTCATCGCCGGCGAGGCCGGCGGCATCACCCAGCACATCGGCGCGTACGACGTCCTGTTGCCCGACGGCCGCAAGATCTGCTTCCTCGACACGCCCGGTCACGAAGCGTTCACCGCCATGCGCGCCCGTGGCGCCCAGGTCACGGACGTCGTCGTGCTGGTCGTGGCCGCGGACGACCGCGTCATGCCGCAGACGATCGAGGCCATCGATCACGCCAAGGCGGCCAACGTGCCGATCGTGGTCGCGATCAACAAGATCGATCTCCCGGCCGCGGAGCCGCAGAAGGTCAAGACCGAGCTCGCCGGCCACGGCGTCGTGGTCGAGGAGTTCGGCGGCAAGTACGTCGCGGTCGAGATCTCGGCCAAGAAGGGCACCAACGTCGACAAGCTGCTCGAGATGATCCTGCTCTCGACCGAGCTGCTCGAACTCAAGGCGGATCCCGAGCGCCGCGCCCGCGGCGTCGTGCTCGAGGCCCGTGTCGAGCAGGGTCGCGGCGTGGTCGCGAGCCTGCTCATCCAGAACGGCACGCTGCGCGTCGGCGATCCGTTCGTGGCGGGGCACAACTTCGGCCGCGTGCGCGCGATGTTCAACGAGCGCATGCAGCCCGTGAAGGAGGCCGGCCCTTCGACGCCGGTCGAGGTGCTCGGCTGGAACGCGACGCCCGGCGCCGGCGACATCTTCGTGTCGCTGGAGGACGAGCACGAGACGCGCGAGATCGCGAGCAGGCGCGCGGCACTGCACCGCGAGCAGGAGTTCCGCGCGACCAAGGCCGTGTCCCTGGCCGATTTCCACTCCCAGATGGCGCAGGGCGGTCCGAACGAGCTGAAGATGCTCATCAAGGGCGACGTGGACGGCTCGGTCGAGGCCCTTGCCGAGTCGCTGCAGAAGCTCGGCACCAGCGAGGTCGCGGTGCGCGTCATCCGCAAGGCCGTCGGCCAGATCACCGAGTCCGACGTGCTGCTCGCGGCGGCTTCCGACGCCATCGTGGTCGGCTTCCACGTGCGCCCGGACGCCAAGGCGCGCGAGCTGGCGGAGCGCGAGAAGGTCGAGATCCGTCTTTACGACATCATCTACAAGGCCGTGGAGGACGTGAAGGAGGCGCTCGAGGGCATGCTCAAGCCCGAGCTCAAGGAGGTGCAGCTCGGACTGGCGGAGGTGCGCCAGGTGTTCCACCTCTCGAAGGGCTCCGTGGTCGCCGGCTGCATGGTCTCGGCGGGCAAGATCACCCGCGGCGAGCAGATCCGGCTGCTGCGCGGCAGCGAGACGATCTGGACCGGCCGCATCGACGCGCTCAAGCGGTTCAAGGACGACGTTCGCGAAGTCCTGCAGGGATTCGAGTGCGGCATCACGCTGAACGGGTTCAACGACGTCCAGCAGGGAGACCGGCTGGAGTCGTTCACGGTCCAGGAGCTGGCCCGCACGCTCTGACGCGGACGATTCGTAAACCGCTGAACGGGAGTGCGAGACGTGCGACAAACGCAAGCGGATCGTCCGGCCGCGCCGCAGCCGTGTTGGAGACACGATGAGGACGGCGGCCGGTCGGGCTTCGCGGCGGATGACGCGCAGATCGCGCTCGCAGGCCCGCGGGCTCACGCATCGTCCGGGCCATGTGGTCCGGGTGATTCGGCATCAGGGGAGGCCAGCGCCGGCTCGTCCGGCTGGGCATCCTGTTTCGCTCTCACGGCATCCAGTCGCGGCTCCCGGAAGCGCCGCAGCGGGTGCGCGACCGGCTCCACCGCTCCTCGGACACACCGCCGCCGGCCGTCCCTGAAGCCGAATCACTGAAACGCAGGTGGCCGCGTTGCGGACGGGCGGGCCTCACGCCGTTCGCGCGGAGGACCGGTTGTTCGTCGGCATCGTTCGCATCGAGTTGCACATTCCCGCGTCCCGGTCGCTGAAGGACAAGCGACAGGTGGTGCGCGGGCTCAAGGATCGCATCCGCGAGCACGCGCGCGCGGCGGTGGCCGAGGTGGAGTTCCAGGACCTGTGGCAGCGCGCGGCGCTGGGCGTCGCGGTCGTGGCCGGGGATGCGGGGCAGGCTCGCGAGCTGCTCCAGGTCGTGCGCCGGCTGGTCGAGCAGACGTACGCCGCGCAGCTCACGGACTGGCAGGAGAACATCCAGTGAGAATCCGTCCCGAGAAGGTGGCGCACCTGATGCGCCGCGAAGTGGCCGACATCCTCGAAACGAAGCTGCGCGATCCGCGTCTGGGCAGGACCGTGACCGTTACCGACGTCGAGGTGACGCACGACCTGTCCTTCGCGAAGATCTACGTGACCGTGCTGGGCACCGAAGCCGAGCGCAAGAGCACGCTGGAAGCGCTCGGCCACGCCACGGGCTTCGTGCGCCGCGAGATCGGCCAGCGCCTCGAGCTGCGCGAGGTGCCCGAGATCCGCTTCCTGTACGACGACTCGCTCGACAAGGGCGGGCGCGTCGAGGACCTGCTCCGCCGCCTCGAGCGCGGCGAGCCCGTGGAGGGTGGCGAGGACGCATGAGCGGTTCGCCGTCGAGCGCGGCCGGGTGGGTGGGACTGCTGCCGGTGGACAAGCCGGCGGGCCCGACGTCGCACGACGTCGTCGCGCGCGCCCGGCGCATGTTCGGCACGCGCGCGATCGGCCACCTGGGTACGCTCGATCCCGGAGCGACCGGGCTGCTCGTGCTCGCGGTGGGGGCGGCGACCCGTTGCGCGGGCGTCTGGCAGGGCGGCCGCAAGATCTACGAGGGCAGCGCGCGCTTCGGCCTGGTGACCGACACGCAGGACGTGGACGGCCGCGTGCTCGAACGTCGTGACGGTTCCCCCGCCGAAGCGGACGTGCGTGCCGCGGCGGAGCGGCTGACCGGCGAGGTGTCGCAGGTGCCGCCCATGGTCTCCGCGCTCAAGGTGGGCGGCGAGCGGCTGTACGCGATCGCGCGCCGCGGCGAGACCGTCGAGCGCGCGCCGCGGCCGGTTCGCGTGGACCGCTGGGAGTGGCTGGCGTTCGCGGATGGCGAGGCGCGTTTCCGCGTGCACTGCTCCGGCGGCACGTACGTGCGCACGCTGGTGCACGATCTGGGCGCGGCGCTGGGCTGCGGCGCGGCGCTGGCGAACCTGCGCCGGCTGGCGAGCGAGCCGTTCACCGTGGCGCAGGCGTGCGCGTGGGGGGCGCTCGACGAATCCCGCCGTGCGGAGACGATCGCGGCGCACGGGATCGTTCTCGATCGCGCGCTCGGGACGCTCCCCGCGGTGGTGCTCGACGCGGCCGGGGTGGACGCCCTCGGTCACGGTCGGCCGGTGGCGGCGGACCGCGTCCCCGCGTGCGCGGGCGGACCGCGATCCGTGGTGCTGCGCGACGGCGGGGGCCGCGCGCTCGCGCTGGGCGAGGTGCGCGAGGCCCCCGGCGGCGGCGCGTTCGCGCACCCTCAGGTCGTCTTCCCGTGGGCCGTGCGCGAGGGCAGGCCGGCGTGAGCGCGAGCGTGGCGGTCGGCGTGTTCGACGGCTTGCATCGCGGGCATCACGCGCTCATCCGCCGTGCGCTCGAACGCGCCGGGGGGGGGCCATGCGTCGCGGTGAGCTTCGATCCGCATCCGGACCTCGTGCTCGCCAGGGAGTTTCGCGCGCTGCCGCCGCTCACGCCGCTGCCGGAGAAGCAGGAACGTCTCGCCGCGCTCGGCGTCGAGCTGCACGTGCTGCCGTTCACACGCGAGCTGGCCGCGCTCGAGCCGGAGGCGTTCGTCGCGCGCCACCTGGTCGCGCCGTTTGCGCCGGGCTGGCTCGTGGTCGGCGAGGATTTCGCGCTCGGGCGCGCGCGCAGCGGCAACGTCGCGCGACTGCGCACGATCGGCCTCGCGAGCGGCTTCGAGCTCGAGGCGGTGCCGCTGCTCGTCCACGGCGGCGAGGTCGTGAGCAGCACGCGCATTCGCGCTCTGCTCGAGGCGGGGCGCGTGCGCGAGGCAGCCGAGATGCTCGGACGGCGCTATGCGCTCACCGGTGCGGTCGTGCACGGGGACGCGCTCGGTCGCGAGCTGGGCTATCCGACCGCGAACCTGCGGCTGCACGACGAGAAGTGCGTGCCGGCGCTGGGTATTTACGCGGTCTGGGCGCGCGTGGCGGGGGAGGACGCCTGGCGGGGCGGCGCGATGAGCGTCGGGATCCGCCCGACCTTCGGCGGCCAGGTTCGCACCCTCGAGGTCTTCCTGCTCGATTTCTCCGGCGATCTCTACGGGCGGGACGTGGAGGTGCGGTTCGTGGACTGGTTGCGGCCCGAGCTGCGGTTCGACGGCCGGGAGGCGCTTATCCAGGCGATCCACGGCGACGTGGCCCTTACGCGTCAACGACTTGCGGACGCCCAACCGGAGGATGCCGTGGCCGCCGGGATGTGATTCCGGAATGGAATCCAGACTGGCACCGATGGTCCAAAGGTGCTATATTCCCGCGTCCCCCTGTGCCAGCGGGGTCAGTAGCAGCCGCTCCGTCCGATCGAGACCTGACACTCGCGGACGGGGCCTTGGGTTCCCACCTCATGCAGGAGATCGCCACTGTGACGCTCACGAAGGAGCAGAAGCAGGGCATCATCGAAAAGTTCAAGACACACGAAGGTGACTCGGGATCCCCGGAGGTGCAGATCGCCCTCCTGACCGAGAAGATCAACTACCTCACGGAGCATTTCAAGGTTCACAAGCGCGACCACGCGTCGCGTCGTGGCCTGCTCCGGATGGTGGGTCAGCGGCGCAGGCTGCTGGACTACCTGAAGGCGACCAAGGTGGATCGCTACCGAAAGGTCGTCAAGGACCTGGGACTTCGTCGCTAGGATGCACCTGGCGACACAGAGACGCGGCCCTCACGGGCCGCGTTCTCTATAGAGCGGGGAAGGCCTCCGCTCGACCCTCCGGGCGTCGCTCGCACGGCAGGGTGGACGTGACGACGAGGGCCGTCGCCACAGCGAGAGAACAGGAAGAGAGAAGAATGGCAGAACACAAGGTAACCGTGGACCTCGGTGGCAAGGAGCTCACGATCAGCACGGGCAAGTGGGCCAAGCTCGCCGGCGGCTCCGCCGTCGTCCAGCTCGGCGGTACGGTCGTGCTCGTGGCATCCAGCGCCGCCAAGACGGCCAAGCCCGGACTGGACTTCGTCCCCCTCACGTGCGACTACCGCGAGCGCACGTACGCCGCGGGCAAGATCCCCGGCGGCTTCTTCAAGCGCGAGGGCCGGCCGACCGAGAAGGAAACGCTGAGCTCGCGCCAGATCGACCGGCCCATCCGGCCGCTCATCGACAAGCAGTGGACCTTCGAGACG
>CAIXRL010000335.1 GCA_903921835.1 Candidatus Eiseniibacteriota bacterium
CCCGGATCGAAGAACCCGGAGCCGGAGGTGGAAACGCCGGTCAGGGTCACGCTCACCGCGGACTGCCCCTGCGTGACGTCCGCCAGCGCGCTCGGCGTCGCCGGCGGCGGCGCCAGCAGCCGGGCGACGCGCACACCATAGGAGTTGCTGGCGTCGACGAACTGCTGGACGGTCCACACCGTCTGGTCGTCGAGCGGGTCGACCGTGGTCTGCGAGTAGTCGCCCCAGCGGCGCGGGCGGCCGGCGCTGACGCCACCCGGATCGCTGGACGGGTTGTACGTGCTGGAGGTGTTGGCGGTCATCGCGGCCGGCGTTTCCATGGTGCCGAGCGGGTCGCTGGCGAGCCTGCCCACGACCTCGGCGTTGACGTAGTTGCTCGTGCCCGCCGTGCTGAAGCCCATCGCGACGTGGCCCTGACCCGTCACGTTGAGCGAGGGAACGAAGTAGTTCTTCTGGAGCGAGTCGTTGCTGGCGGACGCGGTGAACACGGTACCGGCCTGGACGATCGTCGCCGTGCCGGAACTCACGGGCACGTTGATCTGGAACCAGCGCGCCGCACTGCGCGCATCGCCCGTGTACGTGCCCTGGCTCACGCCGGTGTTGTCCACGCCGATGTTGTGTACCGTCCACAGTTGCTGGTTGCGGATGGTTGCCTGGAAATAGCGGTCATCGAGCGGGTCCAGGTAACCCCAGTACCCTCCCGTGTTGCCGGGGTGGACCACGGGACGGGGCCCGTCCTCGGCCGGCAGCGTGAGCGACTGGGACGAGATCGACGGCGTGCCGCCGGGACTCGCGATGCGGTGGATCCACATCGTGCCCCAGGACGCCCCGTCGGGGCTGACGAAGTAGCCCTCGTTGGAGCCCGCGTCGGGATTGTCCACACCGCGCGGGGCGTACGGGCCGACGTAGCCACCCGTCGCGGTCATGAGCGCGCGGAACATGGTAGCGACAATCGGCCCGCCGCTGAGGACGGAGCTCTTCCTGACCACGAAGACGTCGGTCTGCTGGAACGCGCCCGTGCTCGAGACGAACTCGTCGACACCCACGTACAGCGCGTTCGCGTCCACGCCCAGCGTCGGGTAGTCGGACAGGATGCTGGTGCCGTTCGAGATCGCCGGCGATTGCGTGGCGGGAATGATGTAGTAGTACGTCCACACGGTCGAGGCGCTGATGACGCCGCTGCTGGCCGCGTCGCTCACCGCGAGCAGCCAGCGGTTGGGCGTGGAGACGTTGATGATCGTCATGAACCAGCGGCTGGACAGGCGGTCATAGCGGACCATCGGATCGCTGGTGCTCGAGCTTGCGCGCACCGTGCTGAAGAACGAGTTGGTCGTCGTGTTCATCACGCCGTCGGCCACGCCCGTCGTCTTGCTGAACGACACGATGCGGCCGTTGACCGCGACGATGTACTGCGTCGGGCCCACCGCGCCGTCGTCGTCCGGCGGGAACGAACCGGTGGAGTTGGTGCCCGCCAGCGTCGCGCCGGTGAAGCTCAGCGACACGGTCTGGGGCGTGAAGGGCAGCAGCGACTGCCCGCCGGCCGTGCGCCGGAAGATCATGCGCTCGGCGGGCATCGTGGGGATCGACGCCACGCGGGGTGATGCCGGGTTCTGCCGTGCGTCACCCTTGTCGAACTCAAACTCGTTCCGCAGCACCGGCGGCGCCTGCGGCTCGCCGGCGTGCAGCGCCTCCTCGGCCATGATCTCGCGCATGGTCCGGCTGATGCCGGCCGGGCCGGCGGCGGGAACGCCGACGGTCCTGACCTCGGGGCGCGAGGCTGCGATCGCGCTGGCGGACCAGGCACCGATGAGCGCAGCGATGGCGAGCACGACGACGGACGACCTGCCGGGATGCGACGGCTTCGGCCGGGGCAGTGGCATGAAGAACCTCACGGGTAGGCGCTGGAGGCAACCCGGGACACGATCACGCCGGCGTGGGGTCCGGCCTCCCGGTCCGAGGCAGATGGCGGGTACTCGACGGTGCGAGACAGGCCCGGAGACGCATTCGAGGGATCAATGATGCGGGAGCGGGATGTCTGCCCGAAGCGAAGCCACCACCATCAGGGGTTTACAATGGTCAGAAGTGTATTGGATTCGTGAAGGAGCCGCAAGACGCATTTCCAGAGGGAGTTATCTGTTTTGCGTCAGCACTCGCGCTTTGGCTCGAGAGAACAAACCACCGGTCGCGGAAACGAGATCGG
>CAIXRL010000336.1 GCA_903921835.1 Candidatus Eiseniibacteriota bacterium
AACAGCGTGCTGACCGCGAACAGCGTGGAGACCACGACGATCATCAGCACGATGGTCCAGTTCACGATGTTCTGCCAGCGCGTGTTGACGTATTCCCCCATGAACCCCTCGTCGTTGAGGATCAGGATGAGGAAGATGAGCGCCGCCGGCAAGAGCGTGACGGCGACGATCTGCACGTACATGGTGATCGTGACCAGCGGCGCCCCCGGGATGAGCACGATCGCGCCCGAGGTGAGCAGCATGGCCAGGTAGGCGAAGTAGAACCAGGGGGCGTCGCGCACGCTGCGGTTGAGCGAGTGCGCCCACCCGAACACTTCGCCCATGGCCCACGACGACGACAGTGAGATGCACAACGCGCCGAGGAAACCCGCGTCGAACAGCCCGATCGCGAACAGCGTGCGCGCGAGCTTGCCCTGCCCGTGCGGCAGCAGCGGCGCCAGCGCGTCCGCGGTCTGGCGCGCGTCCTGGATCGTGATTGGGGGCTTGTGGTAGTGGAACGCGGCGCCGGTGGCGATGATGATGAAGATGGCGACGATGCCCGTGATGATCGAACCGGCCAGCGTGTCCCACTTCCCGAACTTCACGTCGTGGATGTCGAGGCCCTTGTCCACGACGGAGCTCTGCTGGAAGAAGACCTGCCACGGCGTGATGGTGGTGCCGATGTTGGCCAGGACGATGAAGATGAGTCCCGGCGTGAGGCCGCCGACGATGGTCGGGCGCACGAACCCGTCCAGGACCGCGCTCCAGTGCGGGGCGCCGGGCGCGTTCATCGCCCAGAACGCCGCGGGGATGTAGACGACGTTGAACACGCAGAAGAGCAGCGTGAGGCGCTCGAAGGTCCAGTAGCTCCCCGTGACCACGACGCCGAAGAGCACCGCGGTCACCCCGAGGAACGTGATCCACGGCGGGATCCCGAAGATGGTCATCGCCGCCGTCATGCCGATGTACTCGGTGACCAGGGTCAGCCAGTTCACGACCGCGAGGTCGAAGATCGAGAACCAGCCCCAGAACGGCCCGAAGCCCTCGAAGATGGCCTCCGCGTGGCCCCGCTTGGTGACCGCGCCCAGGCGCACGGTCATCTCCTGGATGTAGTACGCGACCGGGATCAGCAGGAAGAAGATCCACAGGAGGCTGAAGCCGTACTGCGATCCGGTGACGGCGTAGGTGGAGATGCCGCCCGCGTCGTTGTCGGCCACCATGGTGATGATGCCCGGGCCGAGCACCGCCGAGAAGATGAGCAGGTTGCGGCGGAAGCGCGACAACCTGTGGATGGACTTGCTGATCCAGAACATGTGGAGATCTCCGTCAGCGTCGTCCAGGTTCCCGGCGCGGCCGCGCCCGGCACTCATCGCGACGGGCACGAACCTCGCAGCGCACCCTAGCCCGGACCATTCATGAAACGCCAGCCGAGAGTGCGAGATATGCGTCAGCGGCAAGAAGATCGGCCGGCCGCGCCGCAGCCGTGTCAAAGACACGATGAGGACAGCGGCCGGTCGCTCTTCGCAGCGGATGACGCACAGATCGCGCTCGCGGGCGGCGGGCTCATGAATCGTCCGGGCCAGCCGCTGGCAGCAAAGGCCGGCAAGCGCGGGCCCGCCTGCGCACCCGCCCACCGGCGGGTTTCCACGGCGCGCATCGCGAGACGTCGTCTTGCCGCGGGTGGCCCGCACGCCTACGTTCCGCCGGGGAACTGACCGGGGCACGCGGAACCGTCCGACGTGCCGCCGGCCTTCCGACCTCCAGCGAGGACGCCATGACCATCACCACCTCCTCCGCGCCGCTCGTGGACCTGGACGGCGACGCGCTCCTGGAGCCCGTCCGCACCGCGGGCGAGGCCGGGGAACGCGCCTTCCTCGAGCGACTCCGCGGCGGTGTCATCGGGGCGGACGCCCGCCTGGTGACTCCCGAGGGCGACCGGCCGCTGCTCTACTTCGACTACATCGCCTCGGGCCGCTTTCATCGCGAGGTCGAGGACGCGCTCAACACGCGCGTGCTGCCGTTTATGGCGAACACGCACACCGAGACCTCGGCGACGGGGCGGATGATGACGCGCTGGTACGAGCGCGCCCTGGCGCGCATCGGCGGCTACCTCGGCGCGGACGACGACGACGTCGTGCTGCCGGTGGGCTCCGGCTCGACGGGCGCGGTGAACCGGCTCATCCAGGTGATGGGGCTGCGCATCCCGAGCCAGCTCGAGGACCGCTACGGGATGTCGCGCCTGGTGCCCGACGGGATGCGGCCCGTGGTGTTTCGCAGCCACATGGAGCACCACAGCAACGACATCACCTGGCGCGAGACGATCGGCGAGTCGGTGTACGTGGATTTCGACGCGCACGGGCGGGTCTCGCCCGAGCTGCTGGATGCGCAACTCGCGAAGTGGAAGGGCGCGCGGCCGATGATCGGCACGTTCTCGGCGGCCTCCAACGTCACCGGGATCCTCAACGACTGCCACGAGCTGGCCCGCGTGCTGCACCGGCACGGCGCGCTGGCGTTCTTCGACTACGCCGCGGCGGGCCCCTACGTGGATATCGATATGCACCCGCGCAGGGCAGACGGCTCGCCCGACGAGGAGGGCGCGCTCGACGCGGTGTTCCTGTCGGTGCACAAGTTCCTCGGCGGGCCGCGCACGCCGGGGCTGCTGGTCGCGAGCCGCAAGCTGTTCTCGAATCGCGTGCCGTCCGAGCCGGGCGGCGGCACGGTGCTCTATACGTCGCCAACCGAGCACGTGTATGTCCAGCAGACGTCGCACCGCGAGACGGGCGGCACGCCCCCGATCGTGGGCAGCATCCAGGCGGGGCTCAGTTTCGACCTCAAGGCCTCGATCGGCGCCGCGCGCATGCACCGGATCGAGCAGGACTACCTCGCGCGCGCGCTGGCCGAATGGAGCCGCGAGGGCGGCATCGAGATCCTCGGCAACCTCGAGGTCGGGCGTCTGGGGGTGGTCTCCATGATCTTCCGCGGGCTGCACCACAACTACGTGGTGGCGCTGCTCAACGACTTCTTCGGCCTTCAGGTCCGCGGCGGCTGCATGTGCGCAGGTCCCTACGGGCACGAGTTGCTGCACATCGACGCCGACGTCTCGCACCGCATCCGCGGCCTGCTCGAGCAGGGCCATTGCGGCGTCAAGCCGGGCTGGGTCCGCGTGGGTTTCTCGCCCGTGACCACGGAGCGGGAGTTCCAGGCCCTGCTCGAGGGCGTGCGCTTCGTCTGCCGCGAGGGCCGCCGCCACCTGGACCGCTACGAGATGGCGGACGAGACGGGGGAGTGGCGGCGGGTCGGCGGCGGGTGAGCGGGTTCGGCAGCCCGCGGCGCCCGGAGGCGCTCCCCGGCGTTCGCCCATGGGGGCCTTTCGGACCATCCTCCCTGCGGGTACGGGGGTGCTATTGTATTCAGGCGAAATTCGCACCATTCCACTCATGGACCCTGACGAAGCGAGGACCCACGTGAGCACGAGCGCACTGGGCGGTCTGGAAACCGCCATTGCCGATGGCGGCACCTACGCCCGCACCGTCCAGCGCTTCCGCGAGCAGGGCATCGCGCTGCCCACGTTCGCCCAGCTCGTCGAGCCGGGCCGCATTCCCGAGGCCGTCACCGCAAGGCTAGCAGGCGTCGATCCCGACGCGCCGCATCCGCTGAACCTCTTCCGCGTGAACTGGTTCAACGACCGTACGCGCCGCGGGCGGGTCGCGGTGCCCGAGCACGTCGTGCTCCCGAAGAGCCTGACCGGCGTGGACACGCCGATCATCGTGGTCCTTGGCGACCGCTTCCCGATGATCCACGCGCACAAGGTGCTCGCCGCCTACGCGTGCCTCGCGCCGCGCATCGTCACGGGGCGCTTCGATCCCACCACGCAGCGCGCCGTGTGGCCGTCCACGGGCAACTACTGCCGCGGCGGCGTGGCGATCTCGCGCATCATGGGCTGCCGCGGCGTCGCGGTGCTGCCCGAGAACATGAGCCAGGAGCGCTTCAGCTGGCTCGACCGGTGGGTGAGCGATCCGTCGGACATCGTGCGCACGCCCGGCTGCGAGAGCAACGTGAAGGAGATCTACGACCGGTGCGCCGAGCTGGAGCGCGATCCCGGCAACGTGATTCTCAACCAGTTCAGCGAGTACGCGAACCACCTCGGCCACTACCGCGTCACCGGCACGGCGCTGGCCTCGGTCTTCGAGCACGTGCGCAGCGCGCAGCCCGGCCTGCACCTGGCGGCATTCGTCTCGGCGACCGGTTCCGCGGGCACGATCGCGGCGGGCGACCACCTCAAGGACACGTTCGGCACGCGCATCGTCGCGGTCGAGGCGCTCGAGTGCCCGACGCTGCTCGAGAACGGTTTCGGCGACCACAACATCCAGGGCATCGGCGACAAGCACGTCCCGCTCATCCACAACGTCATGAACACCGACGTCGTGGTGGCGGTTTCGGACAAGGCCACCGACCAGCTCGGGCTGGTCTTCAGCCAGCCGGCGGGCCGGGAGTGCCTGCGGACGCGGCACGGCGTGCCGCCCAATGTGATCGACGTGCTCTCGAGTTTCGGCCTTTCGAGCATCTGCAACATCGTCGGCGCCATCAAGGTCGCGGACCGGCTGGGACTGGGTCCCCAGGACGCGATCATCACGCTCGCGACCGACGGCGACATGATGTACGGCAGCGAGCACGAGAAGGCACTGGCCCGCGATTTCCCGGGAGGTTTCGACGCGCGTACCGCCGACGTGGCGGCGCAGCGCTGGCTCTACCACGCGAACGGCGATCACGTGCTGGAGTTGACCGAGTGCGACCGGCGGCGGATCTTCAACCTCGGCTACTTCACCTGGGTCGAGCAGCGGGGCGTGTCGATCGAGGATTTCAACGCGCGGCGCGAGCAGTCGTTCTGGCGCGGCCTGCGCGAAGCGCTGCCGCTGTGGGACACGATGATCGAGGAGTTCAACGGACAAACCGGCGCGCTCACCCGTCTCTGAGCCCGCGGAGGTACATACAGATGACCGACGAGCTCGTCCCTGCGACCCGCCTGCGCTGCGCCGCCTGCGGCGCGGAACCCGCGGCTTCCGATCCGTTCCCGGCGTGCTGCCCGAACGCCGGCACCGACGATGCCGACCACCTGCTCGTGCGCGAGCTGGACGCGGCGCGGGTGCGCTTCGACGCGGGCGGGACGCAGCCGTTCGTGCGGTTCCGCGAGCTGCTCCACTCGTACTCGCGGGCGCGCTCGGGCGGCATGACTGACGCCGAGTTCGTGGCGCTGGTGACCGGGCTGGACGCGGCCGTCGCGCGCGTGGATCGCGGGTTCGTTCACACGCCGTTCGCGGTCGCGGACGCCGTCGGCACGGCGCTCGGCATGGCGGCGGGCATGGTGTGGCTCAAGGACGAGACCGGCAACGTGGCCGGCTCGCACAAGGCGCGGCACGTTTTCGCGCTGGCGCTGCACCTGGACGTTTCGGAGCGGCTCGGCCTGACGACGCGCGCCGAAAGCGACCGCCGCGGGCTCGCCATCGCCTCGTGCGGCAACGCGGCGCTCGCGGCGGCGACGGTCGCGCGGGCGGCGAACCGGCCGCTGCACGTGTTCATCCCCGGCGATGCGAATCCGCGCGTGGTGGAGCAGTTGCACGCGCTGGGCGCGGACATCGCGGTGTGCGAGCGCCAGGAGGGCGTCGCGGGCGACCCGTGCGTACACGGCTTCCACGAGGCGCTCGCGAAGGGCGCGCTGCCGTTCTGCGTGCAGGGCAACGACAACGGGCTCAACATCGAAGGGGGCATGACGCTCGGCTGGGAACTGGCGGCCGACCTGCGCGAGGCGGGCATCGCCCCGTCGCGGCTCTTCGTGCAGGTGGGGGGGGGCGCGCTGGGCAGCGCGGTCGCGCAGGCTCTGCGCGAAGCGCGCACGCTGGGCGTGATCGCCTCGCTGCCGCGCCTGCACTGCGTGCAGACGCACGGCGCGTATCCGCTGCGCCGCGCGTACCTGCGCGTGCGCGACGAGGCGCTCGACCGGCTCGGCATGGCGCACGCGGCGGCGGCCGGGGATGGCGCCGGTGACGCCGCGCTCGCCGAACGCCTGCTCGCACCCGACGCTCGCGGCACCGTCGTGGCGGCGCTTGCCGAGGCGCGTGCGCACCGCTCGCGCTACATGTGGCCGTGGGAGAGCGCGCCGCACAGCGTCGCCCACGGCATCCTGGATGACGAGACGTACGACTGGTACGCGCTGGTCGATGGCATGCTCGAGACGGGCGGCTGGCCCGTGCTGGCCGACGAGGACACGCTGCTCGAGGCCCGCGCGCTGGCGCAGGGACCCGGTGGGATTCCCGCCGACGCCACGGGGGCTGCCGCCCTCGCGGGCCTGGTCGCGCTGCGCCGCTCGGGCGCCGTGGCGGCGGACGAGCGCGCGGTCGCGCTGGTGACCGGCCGCGAGCGCTGACGCAGCATCCGACGCAGCGGTGAACGGTGGGCCGGCGCCTCGCGCGCCGGCCCGCTTTTTCTTTGCGGCAGCGCGGGCGGATCACGGCCCGGCCCCCGGCCCGCGCAGGAAGCACGCGCGCCGCGAGCGCGAGCCGGGGCGCAGCCACGGGGTGCGCGATCGGGCGGCTCGGCGGGCGTGACCGGGGACCCGCGCAGGAAGCACACGCGTCGCGCGATGTGGCCACTCGTCGCGCCGAGCCCGCCCGTCGGACGGGTGTCCCGCTCCGTCGGCCGGCGCTTTCGCTCCCCGTTCACTCGCCCCGCGCGCAACCCGCGCTGCGCGCCACCGTAGTACCTCCAGGCCCGGCGCCGCCGGGCGCGGCCCCCGAAACGCCGCATGCCACTGGAGGAATGCCATGCCGAGGATCCGCACGTCCGGTTTCTGGGGAAGGTTCGGCAAGCGTCCCGCGCGCCGCGATGCGCGCAACATCGCGTTTCGCGAGCTGATCGCGCGCTCGCCGCGGTTGCCCGCCGAGTACGACTTCGACGAGCGCCGCGTGGCGGTGCCCACGCCGATGTTCGGCAACGACATGCACGGCGACTGTGTGCTCGCGGGCCGCGCGCACCAGACGCTGCGTTTCGAGTACCTCGAGCAGAAGCGCGTGCTCGAAATCGCCACCGGCGACGTGCTGCGCGAGTGGCGCCTGGAGAACGGCGGCACCGAGGACGGGCTGGTGGTGCTCGACTCGCTCAAAGCGTGGCGCACGCGCGGCTGGGCGGTGGGCCGCCAACGCTACCGCATCGACGCGTTCGCCGAGGTGGACCGCGCGCGCGGCGCCGAGGTGAAGCGGGCGATCGTGATGCAGGTGGGTGTCGGGCTCGGGCTCACGCTGCCGTACGACGCGCTCGGGCAGTTCAACGCCGGGCGCACGTGGGACGTGACCCGGGGTCCTGGCGGCGACCCGGATCCCTCCGGCGGCCACTACGTCTACTGCCCCGGCTACACGAAGAAGGGGCCGGTGTGCGTGACCTGGGGTCGGCGCCAGCCGATGACGTGGGCCTTCCTCGAGCGCTACTGCGACGAGGCCTACGCCATGGTGGACGCGCGCGACGCCGCGCTGAAGAAGGCGGCCGGCGTGCGCGGCGCGCTGGACGTGGCGAGGCTGCGCGAGCGGCTGGCGGCGCTGGACGGGTAGCAATGGGGCGCGGGCCGGATACGCCGGCGGGCGCCCGCCTCGCGGCGGGCGCCCGCCGTGTTCGTTCTTCGGTGGCGGCGTCAGCCC
>CAIXRL010000337.1 GCA_903921835.1 Candidatus Eiseniibacteriota bacterium
CTTCCCACGAGGCACCCGGCCCGCTTTCGCTCGAGCAGGGAGCTGCGGCGCGCGCCCTGCTGTCGTCATTCGATTCCGTTCCTGCGGCGGTGGCGATCTTCGATCGGGAGATGCGCTATCTCACCGCCAACCGGCGCTGGCGGGCCGACTATCGCCTCGGGGACCGGGAGCTGGTCGGGCGGAGCTACTACGACGTGTTTCCCGAGGCACCCGATCGCTGGCGTGACGTGCATCGCCGCTGCCTTGCCGGAGCCACCGAGGCCGCGAAGGACGAGCCCTTCGAGCGCGGGGACGGCACGATCGACTGGGTGAACTGGGAGTCGCGACCCTGGATCGATGTCGATGGCAGCATCGGCGGTCTCGTGCTGTTCAGCGAGGTGGTCAGCGAGCGCAAGCGCTTCGAAGCGCTCGACGAGCGCTACCGGGCGTTCGTACGGCACACCCGTGATGTCATCCTCTTCGTGCGGCGCGCGGACGGACGCGTCATCGAGGCCAACGCCGCAGCGAGCACGGTGTACGGGTACACGCCCGACGAGATGGCCAGGCTCTCGATCCATGAGATCCGCGCCCCCGGGACCCAGGCGCTCACCGAGGCGCAGATGGCCCGGGCCGACGCGGGCGGCCTGCTGTTCGAGACGGTTCACCGACGCAAGGACGGCAGCGAGTTCCCGGTCGAGGTCAGCTCCAGCGGCGCCACGATCGGCGGCGTCCGCGTGCTGTTCTCGGTGGTTCGCGACATCACCCGGCGCAGGGATGCCGCCGAGCTCCTGGCGGCGAGCGAATCACGCTATCGCGACCTCGCCTACCTATCGCCGGATGCCGTCCTGGTCAATCGTGATGGCAAGGTCGAATACGTCAACCCCTCCGGCGCCGCGCTGTTCGGCGCCCGCGACCCGGGCGAGTTGCTGGGGCGCGCGGCGATCTCGCTGGTTCACCCCGATTCTCGCGAGCTCGTCCTCGAGACGAGGGGCCGGGTTCTCGCGGGTGCGCATTCGACCAGGATCGAAGCGAAGATGGTCAGGCTGGATGGCCGCGTGCTCGACGTCGAGATGGCCGGGTCGCCCTTCGGCGATCCACCGGGCACCGCGGTGCAGGTCGTGATACGCGACGTCACGGAGCGCAAGCGCGTGGAGGCGGCGCAGCGCGAAATGGAGCGCCGCGAGGTGTCCCGCCATGGCGAGGCGCGGTTCCGGGCGATGATCGAGAACTCGGCGGACATGCTGGTCGTCCTGAACCAGGGCAGCACGATCACGTTCTGGAGCCCCGGCTCGGAGGCCGCGCTCGGCTGGACCGAGGGCGATGTGGTGGGCCGGCCGGCCAGCGACTTCACGCATCCGGACGACGTCGCCGGTACGGATGCGGTTTTCGCGGAGTTGGTGAGGTGCCCCGGGGCGGTGGGGAGCCGGTCGCTGCGCATGCGGCACCGCGACGGCACGTGGCGCATCGTCGATTCGGTGGCCCGCAATCTCCTGCACGATCCGGACGTGCAGGGCATCGTCATCAACTCGCGCGACGTCACCGAACAGCGCGAGCTGCAGCAGCGCTCGCTCGAGGCGCAGAAGCTCGAGAGCATCGGGCGGCTGGCCGGTGGCGTCGCGCACGACTTCAACAACCTGCTCACCGCGATTCTCGGCGGCGTGGAGGCGCTGGACGACGCGCTCTCCCGCAATGTCCCCGTGCAACGGGAGGACGTCGAGGCCATTCACCAGGCGGGGGATCGTGCCAGCGACCTGACCCGGCAGCTGCTTTCCTTCGCGCGCCGGCAGGTGATCTCGCCGGTGCCGCTCGACCTGAACCAGCTCGTTCGCGACACCGAGAAGCTCCTGCGGCGGTTGCTTCCCGAGAGCGTGGCCATCACCACCGACCTGTACGACGGTGTCGGCATGGTGCTCGGGGACCTGTCGCAGCTCCAGCAGGTGATCCTCAATCTCGCCGTGAACGCGCGCGACGCAATGCCGGACGGCGGCACGCTCGGCATTTCCACGACGGCGTCGGCGTTCGACGCGGAAGCCGCCGCGGCCGCGGGTCTTCCCGGCCCGTGCGAGTGCGCCCGGCTCGTTGTCCGCGACAACGGCGTCGGCATGAACGACGACGTGCGCGCGCACCTGTTCGAGCCGTTCTTCACGACCAAGCCGCAGGGGCAGGGCACCGGCCTGGGGCTCGCGGCGGTCTACGGCATCGTCGCCCAGAATCACGGCCGCATCCTCGTGGAGAGCGAGCAGGGACGGGGCACGACGATCGCCATCGACCTGCCGGGCACCATGCGCCGCGACGAGCGCGTCGAGGAACCCGAGGCGAGCCCGGCGGGCGGCAGCGAGACGGTGCTGCTGGTGGAGGACGAGCCGCTCGTGCGGGACATCATGGCGCGTGCGCTGCGCAAGGCGGGCTATCGCGTGCTGGTTGCCGGCGAGGCGCGCGAGGCGCTGGCCGCCGCCGGCGAGGACGCCGAGCGGATCGATCTCCTGGTGACGGACGTCGTCATGCCGGGTCTGAGCGGACCCGCCCTGGCGGAGCAGCTGTTCGCCCGGCACCCGGCCCTGAGGGTGCTGTTCGTCTCGGGCTACACGCAGGACGCCATCGGGCACGACGGCGTGCTCCAGACGGGTGTCGAGTTCCTGCAGAAGCCCTTCCGCATGGGAGTGTTGCTGGCGCGCGCCCGCAGCGTGCTCGAGGGTGCGGGCGCCCGGACGCGCTGAGCCCCGGCAGGGGGGGCGGGCAGTGGTCCCCTCCGCGCGCCCGAAAGCGGCCCTGCATTCTGCACTCAAGTCTCCGCCGGGCGTGCCGATTGCAATGGGGACACCGGGTCTCCGGGTGATTTGACCCGGCCGCCGGTCCGGGCGAAGTCGGTGTTCGCCGGGGTACGCGTGGCAAAGGGGGTAGTCCGTGCTGCGGAGAATCGCGCCCGTCGGGTTGAGGTCGCGGCTGCTGCTGCTCGTCGCGGGAACGGTGCTGTGTTCGATGGCGTTGCTGTTCCTCAACGTCCTCCAGCAGCGCCGCGCCGCGGTCCGGGCCGCGGCCGACGAGGCGGCGTTGCTCTCGAGGCTCGCCGCCGCGCAGCAGGATCGCGGGATCGCGATCGCCCGCCTGGAGCTGCGCCGGCTCGTGCGACGCGAAGAGAGCGCCATGGCTGCGTCGTCGCCGGCCGAGCGCTGGCCCGGCACGGTGCGCGCCCTGGCGACCGTGACGCCGCGCGGCCGGGTCGTGGCGAGCACGGACGCGCGCGAGATCGGCGCCGACGTCTCGGGCACCGACTGGTTCCGGCGCGCATCCGTCGCGCGCCGCTTCGTGGTGGGCGACCACTACGAGGAGCGCGGCGACAGTGTCGAGGCGCTGCGCTGTGCCGAGCCCGTGCTGCGCGAGGACGGCAGCGTGCGCGAGTTCGTGGTCGCCACGCTCGACGTCACCATGCTCTACAGCGCGACCCTGGCACACAGCGGCGAGCACGCCACGATCATTCTGGTGGACCGCCGCGGGTGCGTGCTCGCACCCGCCGGGCGGACCGGCCGGCACCGCGACTCGACGGTGGTCCTGCGCATGGGATCGGCCACGGGCGAGTGGCGGCAGGACGTGCGCGGCGGCGACGGCATCTGGCGCATCGTCGCGTTCACGCCCGTGAGCAGCGGCGCGGCGCAGCAGTTCTACGTGGGGGTGGGGATCGACCGCGACGCGGTGGTGGGACGCGCGGGCCACGACCTGGAGATCAGCATCGCGCTGATGGCGTTGTTCGGACTGGTCGTTGTGCTCGTGGCGTGGCACGCCGTGCGCCTGATCGTGCTGCGCCGGGTGGAGGCGATGCACGCGATGACGCAGCGGCTGCAGGCCGGCGACCTCGACGCCCGCACCGGGCTCTCCTATGGCTCCGGCGAGCTGAGCGACCTGTCCCGGGCGCTCGACTCGATGGCGTCCAGGCTGGCGCGAAGCCACGTCGATCGCGAACGCGCCGACCAGCGCGTGCGCCTGAGCGAGGCGCGCCTGCGCGCCGTCATCGAGGCCTCCGTCGACGGCATCTTCGTCGTGGACCGCGAGGGCCGGATCGTGGAGTGCAATGCGGCGGGCCGCCGGCTGTTCGAGTGCGGGGAGCACCGGGACTGCGCCGGGTGCCACCTGCGCGGGGCGCCGTTGCAGGCGACGCTCGGCTGCCCGCTGCCCGCCCTGGAAGCGCCCCAACTGGTGGAGAGCGTCCTGCAGCGCGCGGACGGCAGCGAGCTGCCCGTGGAGATCGTGCTGGCGCCGGTGCGCCCGCTCGTCGCCGAGAAGTTCTTCGTGGCCACCGTGCGCGACATCACCGACCGCAAGCGGTGGCAGCGCGCACTCGAGGCGCTGTCGCTCACCGACGAACTGACCGGCCTGCACAACCGGCGGGGGTTCCAGTCGCTGGCAGCCCAGCATCTGCGCCTGCTGGCGCGCACCGGGGGCACCGCGGTCGTGGTGTCGCTGGACCTGGACGGCCTCAAGGCGATCAACGACACGCACGGCCACGCCGAGGGCGATCATGCGCTGAGCGAGCTGGCGTTGGTTCTGCGCCACAGCTTTCGCGAAACGGACGTGATCGGGCGCATGAGCGGCGACGAGTTTGCGGTGCTCGCCTCGGTGAGCGGTCCGCACGGGGTGTGGCGTGCGCTCGGGCGGATGCAGAAGGCCCTGGCCTCGCGCAACGCGGCCGGCGACCTGCCGTGGATGCTGAGCGTATCCGCCGGTTGGGCCCGCTCGACGCCCGGAGCCGACGACAGTCTTGCCGAACTGCTCGCTCGCGCCGACCGGAAGATGTACCGCCGCAAGCGCGCGCGCCACGTGCCGGGCGCCGAAGCCCCTCCGGGTCCGGCGCGCGAGGAACTCCGGGACGCCAACGCGCGGGGCGAGGCGTCGAGGACGGCGTAGCGCCCCGGGCGAGTCGGCAGCGGGGGTGGCCGGCGGCGGCCGTTTGGCCCGGCAGTCCGCGCCATTCCCACGATCCGTCGCGTCGTCGCCCTCATGACGACGGCCCTCCCCGGACGCACCGCCACCGGGCGCCTCGGCGGGTGAATCGTTGACTGCGGCCCGGACACGGTTTCGCGGCCCGTCGCGTCGTTGGAGCCCCGCGGGCGATGTGGGACACTCGCGGACCGATCCTCGGAGGCACGTCCCGCATGCGCTGGTCCATTCGGCTGGGAACCATTGCCGGTATCCGCATCGAGGTGCACGTCACCTTCCTGCTGATGCTTGCCGGTGTTGCGTTCTTCACGGCCTCCGGTCCCCGGGATGCCGCCCACGCCGCAGCGCAGGCGGCGCCGGGTTTCCGGGATGCCTTCCACACCGTGCTGCACCTGGTGCTGCTGTTCGCGTGCGTCGTGCTGCACGAGCTCGGGCACGCGCTCACCGCGCAGCGCTTCGGCATCCGTACGCGCGAGATCGTGCTGCTGCCAATCGGCGGTGTCGCGCGGCTCGAGCGCATGCCCGAGAAGCCATCGCAGGAGCTGGCGGTCGCGATCGCGGGTCCCGCCGTCAACGT
This sequence comes from Candidatus Eiseniibacteriota bacterium, assembly GCA_903921835.1. Taxonomy (GTDB): domain Bacteria; phylum Eisenbacteria; class RBG-16-71-46; order RBG-16-71-46; family RBG-16-71-46; genus CAIXRL01. The sequence goes on from CAIXRL010000337.1 coordinate 5,489, forward strand.
CGTGCTGGCGACCGCGTTCGGGGTGGCGCTGTTCGCGCTCGGAACGCCGGCGGTGATGATCCTCGAGCGCGCCGGTGGGAACGGCACGCTCGAGTTCCTGCTCCTGGCCAACCTCTCCATGCTGATCTTCAATCTCGTGCCCGCGTTTCCCATGGACGGCGGCCGCGTGCTGCGGGCGGGCCTGGCGATGTTCATGCCCTACACCCGCGCCACGCGTTTCGCCTCGCTCGTGGGGCAGGGCTTCGCGCTGCTGTTCGCAGCCGCCGGCATCTTCGTGCTGCGCAGCCCTGTGCTCGTGTTCATCGCCCTGTTCGTGTTCGTCACGGCGGGCGAGGAGCGCGCGCTGGTGCAGACGCGCAGCTCGCTCACGGGACTTCCCGTCAGCGCGGCGATGGTGACCGCGTTCGTCAGCCTCGAGACGCGGCACGAGCTGGCGTACGCCGTGGACCTCCTGCTCGCGGGCGAGCAGCGCGATTTCCCCGTGCTCGAGGATGGCCAGCTGCTCGGCATGCTGTCGCGCGACGATCTGCTCAAGGGCATGCGCACCGAGGGCCCCGAATCGCCCGTGGGCCGGCTCGTGCGCCTCGACATCGCGCCGATCGAATCGTCCATGCCGCTCGACGCGGCGCTGCAGCGCATGAGTGCGCTGCGCCAGAACGCGCTGCCCGTGGTCGCGCGCGGGCGGCTCGTGGGGCTGCTCACGCTGGAGAACATCCGCGAACTGCTGCTGGTGCTCGAAGCGCGGCAGCGCCACGCCGGGCTGGCCTGAGGCCGCGGCGCGATGCCCCGGCGAGTCCTGCACGCGCGCTGGATCCTGCCTTTCGTGGCGGTGACCGCCGCGTTCGCGTTGTGGCGAAGCGATGGCCGTCCGCACTGGCGCGAGCTGGCGCCCGGTGTCGAGTTCGCCACCCTCGCGGGCGAGCCCTACTGCCGGCTCGGATCGTCCTCGGTGGCGGTGCTGCGCGTGGACCCGCGGCGCGCGCGGCTCCGTGCGCGCTACTACGACCGCCAGCGCCCGCCGCGCCTGCTCACCGTGCTGGAGTGGCAGAAGTCCACGGGCGCGCTCGCGGTGTTCAACGCCGGGCAGTTCTATCCCGACTTTCGCTACATGGGCGTGCTCGTCTGCGGGGGTGACACCGTCTCGTCGCGTCCGCACGCGGAGTTCCAGGCCGCGCTGGTCGCCGACTCGGGCCGCGCACGGGTGCTCGACCTGGCGCGCGTGCCGCTTGGCACCCCGCCGCGCTGGAGCGATGTCGCGCAGTCGTTCATGCTCTTCGACCACGCTGGCGGCGTGCGCGTGCGCCGCAGCACGCGGATCGCAAACCGCACGGTCGTGGGCGAGGACGAGCGCGGCTGGATCGTGGTGTGCGTGAGCGAGGGCGCCTACACGCTCGCCGATTTCGCCGACGTGCTGCGCGGCGCACCGCTCCAGCTCAAGCACGCGATGTCCATGGACGGCGGGCTCGAATCCGAGCTGGTCGTGAACGCGCGGGGCTTCCGCTACGCGAGCTTCGGCGACTGGCCGCGGGATCGCGAACCGTCCGCGCCCGGCGCGGTCGTCCCGCTGCCCACCGTGATCACCGTGGAGGCTCCGTGAGCCCCGAGTTTCCCTGTGCGCGCTGTGGCCGGCCGGTGAAGCGCCAGCCGCCTTCGCGCACCCGCCCGCGCCGCATCGCCTGCCCGCGCTGCCGATACTTGATGTACGACTACCCGCGCTCCTCCGCGGGCGTGCTCGTGATGAAGGACGACACCGTGCTGCTGCTGCGCCGCGCGCATGCGCCCCGCATCGGCTTCCTCGACGTGCCCGGCGGATTCATGGACGCGAACGAGGGCATCGAGGAGGCCGCGCGCCGCGAACTGCGCGAGGAGACAGGTCTCACGCTGGGCCGGCTGGAGCCGCTCGGCATGTACTGGGACACGTACTCGCTGCGCGGCTTCGGGCGCTTTGCGACGATAAACTGGTACTTCGTCGGCCGCTGGCGCCGCGGCGTGCCGGTGGCCGACGACGACGCGGCGTCCGCCGAGTGGGTGCCGCTGGCCTTGCTCGCCGCGCGACGCCGGAGCTTTTCGTGGGCGCACATGCCCCGCGTATTCACCGACCTGCGCAGGTGGGTGAAGGCTCAGCGCGAGGATTCGCCGCGGGCGCGCTCGAGCAGGTCCGCGATCTCCAGCTCGGCGGCCCAGCGATCGAGGTAGGCGGCGTCCAGCCCGCCCGCGTTCACGGCGAGAACGCCCAGCACGTCGCGCCACTGGTGTTCGGACACGCAGCCGCCGTCCCGGTACCACGAGAGCTTGCGCAGGATGGAGTCCTCGGGTGATTTGACCGGCACGGAGAGTCCGGCCTGCGCGCTGATCTGGCGCACGCGCCGACGCGCGAACTCCTCCAGGTCGAACGGCGCCTCGCCCCGCACGAAGCAGTCGGCCTTCATGCCAGTGGCCGGATCGATGATGTTGAACGAGCGATGCGAGGCCACAGCTTCGCGCACGGCACCCGCGCTGACGTAGAGGTTCGATGGCACGGCGGCAAGCAGTGGCGCGATGTCCGGCTCCTTCATCTCGACGATGAGGTCGATGTCCAGCGTCTGGCGGGGCTGCCCGTGCAGCGTGCTCGCCCAGGAACCGCCGAGACAGAAAGGGATGCGCGCGTGATCGAGCACGCGCCGCAGCTCAGCCATCAGGCTCAGGGCCTCGTTCACCGGGGTCGCTCCGGAGCAGGGCGCGGCCCGTTCATGTGCCGAAGGGCCTGCGCAGCGAGTTCGGCTCCGAGCCAGCGCTCGAGAAAGAGCGCGTGGAGCCGCGAGGCGTCCGCCTGCGGAAAGCGCTCCGCGAGATCGGCGCGGATCATGTCGCGAGCCGCGTCCGTGGCCGCCAGCGCGATCTCCAGCCGGCGCGCCGGACTCTGCCTGCGGACGATCTCGAGGAGAATGAGCCGGGTTTCGGGCGACGTGTCGCGTGCGAAGAGCATGTGGACAGTGTGCCGCGCCGGGTGAGCTCGTCGCAAGGGCGATGCGCTCGACGGGGCGATGCGCTCGAACGCCGCCGCCCCGTGGCCTGCGCCGCGCCGCTACCGTGCAGCGGCCTGGTCGCCTACGCTGCACCGTATGGCGGATCGCATCGTCTTCAAGAGCGGCGTCGGCCGGATCTGCCCCGATTGCGGGTGGCCGGTCGCGCAGTGCCAGTGCTCGCTCGCGCGCCGGGCGGCGGAGAGCGTCCCGGCAAAGGTGACCGCGAAGCTGCGTCTCGAGAAGAAGGCCCGGGGCGGCAAGAGCGTCACCGTGATCGACGGGCTGCCGGACAACGCCGGGTTCCTCGAGGAACTCGCGGGTGATCTCAAGAAGTCCTGCGGCACCGGCGGAACCGTCCGGCCGGGCGCGGTCGAACTCTCGGGGGACGTGCGCGAGCGCGTCCGGGCACTTCTCACTTCGCGTGGCTGGATCGTGAAGGGCTGAGGCTACCGCCCGAGCCAGATCACCTTCTGGTTCGCGCTGGTGTCCCCCGCGACGATTCGCGCTTGATAGACCGCGGGAGGCGCCACCGCGCCGCGGTCGTCGAGGCCGTCCCAGCGCACCGTGCGCTCGCCGGCCGGGAGCACTCCGCGTTCCAGCGTACGCACGCGCCGCCCGCTGGTGGAGAAGATCGCGAGATCGGCCGCGCCTTCGCGCGCCAGCCGGAAGCGCAGGAGCGTGAAGCGATGCGTGGGGTTCGGGAACGCTGGCGCCATGAGCACGCTCCCGCCCGCGGGGCCGTTTGCGGGCTCCGGTCCGACCGCCACGAGTGCCAGGTCCACGGCCGCCTTGATGTCGATACGGCCCCAGCCATAGACGTTGTTGGGGATCGCGCCGGCATCGCACTGCGCCGAACTCACGGGGGCGGCCGTCCGGCCAAGGACCTCTTCGGTCGCGGCAATCCGGTTTCGCAGCGCGGGGTGCGCGGACCACAGCAGCGCGATGGCGCCGGCGACGTGCGGTGTCGCCATCGAGGTGCCGCTCAGGCTGGCGTAGCCCAGATCGCTCCAGGCCGAGCGCACCCAGACGCCCGGCGCCGTGATGTCGGGCTTCATGCGGTTGCTGCTGTCGGCCATGACCGGGCCGCGGCTGCTGAACGAGGCGATCGTGCCGGTGGACGCGCTGTACGCGCCGACAGTGTACGTGGCGTCGTAGAACGACGGCGGGTCCGAGACCGTCGAGCAAGCCGGGCCGCTGTTGCCCGCGGCCGTCACGAACATGATCCCCGCCGCACGCTGCGCTTCGACGCCCGCCTCGAGCGACGCGGGCACGCAGCCCTCGGAGGCCGGGCAGTACCACGAGTTGGTGGTGATGTCGGGCGCCATGGCGGGATCGCCCTGCGCCGGCGTGCCGCCGACCGGGTAGGGCGCGAGGAACCACTCCATGCACTCGAGGTAGCGCGCCGGCGTGCCGTTGCCCTGGTCCATGTTGCGGCAGGCGATGAAGCGGGCCCCCGGCGCGACGCCGATCTGGTTGGTGCCGCTCGAGTCCCCGCCGACCGCGGTGCCGGTCGTGTGCGTGCCGTGGCCGTCGTCATCGCACGGGGCGGGCGCGTCGGGGCCGCACACGCCGCCGCCGCTGTGGATGCTGTCGTGCCAGTTGTAGTCGTGATGGGCGGTCACGCCGTCCCAGCCGCGATACTTCCCCTTGAGCGCCGGGTGGTCCCAGCGCACGCCCGTGTCCGAGCTGCCGATCACGATGCCCTGCCCGGTCGCGCCGCTCGCCCACACCTCGGGCGCCCGGATGGCGCTCACGCCGGGCTCGATCGCCTGCACGGCGTACGCACGGCGCGCCGACGCGTCCAGTTCCCCGGGCGTGAGCTCGACGGGCCGGATCTGCGGCAGCTCGGGGTTGCCGTCGATGCGCGCGACGTCGGCGCGCGAGGCGAGCGATTCCGCGACGCCCAGCGTGCCGGTCACCAGCACGGCGTTGACGATGTAGAAGGAGCGGTACATCACGCCGCGTGCGTCCAGCCACGCGAGCAGCGGCGCCTGCGTGGCCCGCGCCTTGGAGTAGAGCACGTCGCGGACGAAGCGGGCCTTCGCTGCCCGGTCGGCAATTCGCGCCGCGGGGGAAAGGTCGGCCTGCTCGTTCAGCACGACGATGAACTCGGCCGGACCGCCCGCTGTCGCGTGCTCGACCACCCACGGCGCGATCTTGGCGCGGGCAATGAACCCCGCGTCGGCCGCGCCGGCGAGCGCGGTGGAAGCGGCAAGCAGGATCACCGCGAGGGCGACCATGGCGAGGAGCGTGGCGATGTGACCGGCGCGGGGCAAGGTGCGGACCTTCGGTGGGGTGGGAGCCGGAATGGTCGTGGATGCGCACGGAAAGCATACGCCCGCGGGGAGGCGGGAAGCCACGGTTGGCTGGAGGAGGGCTGGGGCGGGGCGCGGCTTCGGGGTCGCTGCTGTGCGCGCGGCGGGCGCGCGTTGCGTGGCGTCGGAGCCGAGCAAGATTCCCCTTGACGCGCTTTCGCACGCAATCCTCCGAGCCGCGCGACCCTTTCGCATGCTGCGCGCCAGCGCGCGGAGGATGCGCGTGCGCGGGCTGTCGCGGCTCCGCGGCGCAGCGTTCTCGCGTCGCCTCGCACGGCGCGCCCTGCGAGCCACCACGAGCGCCGCGAACACGCGTGATATGAAGTGTGCGCGCCCCCGCGCACTCTTCGCCCCCGCGGTGGTTCCAGCCATGAAGTCCTGGTCGAGGTCGCATCTCGCCGATCACGAAGTCGTCCGTACGTTCAC
>CAIXRL010000338.1 GCA_903921835.1 Candidatus Eiseniibacteriota bacterium
CCGCGCGCGGGATTCGGTGCGGCCGAGAGCGCGACGGCGACGGGCGGCGGGCCGTCACCCGCGTCGAGCACGGGCGTCATGCCGATGCCGACGGCCGCGTCGGTGATCGAGGTGATCGGCACCACGATGCCCGTGTCGGCGAACTCCACGCCCGGCAGGATGCGCAGCGTGGTCGCCTGCACCGTGGACGACGCGCGGAATCGGACGCGGTAGATCGTGCCGGGGCCGGTCATGGAGATCGGCCCGCACAGCAGGCTCACGTCCACCGAGTCGATGCCGGCGCCGTAGTGGAACTGATGGAAGACGTTCGAACACGCCGACGTCACGAGCGCTCCGAGCTGGTTGCTGATCGGCGAGAGCGGCACCGGCGTGAGCACCGCGGGGTCGTAGCCGACGTGCACGGTGAAGCCATTGAATGCCGGAGCCGCGGCCGTCACCTGCAGCGTGACCTCGAACTCACCGCCCGGGGCGACCGTCTGCGTCGCCGGCAGGATCGCGACCTGCACCCCCGCATGCACCGGCGCCGGACACGCGAAGGCGGCGGACAGGGCCAGGAGCCCTGCCGCCGCCATGCGCGCGAACAACCGCCGGAGTTCCGGACGCACCCGGCCTGCCTACCGCAGGTACACGAGCGAACGAGTGAACTTACCCTGCGGCGTCAGCAGTCGCGCGTAGTACACGCCCGCCGCCGCCACGTGGCCGGACTCGTCGTTGCCGTCCCACGTGATCTGGTACGTGCCGGCATCACGCGCGCCGTGCAGCAGCGAGCGCACGAGGCGCCCGTTGAGGTCGTACACCGCCAGCTCCACGGGTCCGCCCTTCGCCAGGGCGAAGGACAGCGTCGCGTGGTTGCTGGCCGGGTTCGGCGCGATGCGGTCGAACGACGTGACCTGCGGAAGGACCGGAGCGCTCCGGCTCGAGAAGGTCATCGCCATCGGCGCGTTGGCCGCGTTGCGCGCGTCCACCGAGGCGAGCGCGATCTTCGGGTCGCCCCCGGCGATGCGGCGGAACGTCACCGCGGCCACCTCACCGCTGCCGACCAGGCCGCCGCCCGCACCCAGGTGCGCGATGTCCACGACGCCCGGCCTGCCGGACAGCGCCACCGCACCCTGCGGGTCGAGCAACGCGCCGGGAGCGAACGACTCGACCGCGACCACGGCCGGGTCCCACGACAGCTTGGCCGAGAGTCCCTGCACGGCGCCCGTGCCCGTCAACTTCAGGTGCGCGGTGATGCCGCCCTGCGTCGACGCCGCGGGAACGTCCAGCTCGAGCGCGTCGGTCGCCGCCGCGATGAGCGCCGGCCGGTTGCCGGCCTGCGGTGCCGAGACGACCTGGTAGTTGATCGCGAACATCACCAGGTCCTCGAAGTCGATCACGCCGTCCGTCATCGGACGCCCGTCCGCGGCGTGGGTCGTGGTCGGTCCCACGTCGAGGTAGCCGTACGGCGAGAGCGCGGTCCCGCTGGCGCCGTAGTGCGCGCCGAGGAGCGTGAGGTCGTTGATGTCCACATGGTTGTCGCCATGGCCCGGCGTGGCGCCGTCCGTGACGTCGCCCAGCTCGTAGTTGAGCGCGCCGCCGGCCCGGTTCGACGCTGTCGAGATCGTGCCGTACTGGTCCTGCACGAACGCGACGTAGTACCAGATCCCACGGGTCGCCACCTCGTCCGAGTCACCCGGTGCGCCGACGCTGGTAAGCGTCCACGTCGACGGCGGCGGATAGCTGGGGACCGGCGGCACCGAGCCGGAGTTGGGCGCGTTGTCGTAACCGGGGTAGTTGCCGTACGCGCAGCGGTACACCTTCACGCTCTTGTTCGCGCCCACCGAGGGCCACGTCACCGCGACCTTCGTGGTGCCGCTGGCGTCGTTGCCCGTCTTGACCTGCGCGACCGCGAGCCCGGTGAGCCGCGCGACCGGCGGGTTCACCGCGAAGCTCACGGCCAGCGTGTGGTTCGCCGTGATCGCGGGGAACGTGTAGGACGGCATGGGCCCGATTCTGGCGCCGTCCAGCAGGACGTCGTCCACGTGGTAGCCGGCGTCCGCGGTGAACGCGTAGGTCGGCGTCTCGTTGAGGACGTAGAGAATCGTTCCGGAGGGCGAGACGCTGCCATTGGCGCCGGAGCTGGCCACGATCTTCGCCTTCACCAGCTGCGAGACCACGTCGGAGGTGCTGGTCGCGAAGCTCGCATCGCCCGCGTACACCGCCGTCAGCGGGTGCGTGCCGACCGCCAGCGACGACAGGCTGGCCGTGGCGATCCCGCTGCCGTTCAGCGTGGCGGTCGTGACGGTCGTGGTGTCGTCGAGGAACCTCACCGTACCCGTGGGCACGCCCACCGCGGGCGCGACCGCGGTCACCGTCGCCGTCAGCTGGACGGGGTCACCCGCAACGGACGGATTCACGTCCACCACGAACGCCGTCGCCGACGCGCCCGCGGTGACCACCTGCCCGCCGCCCAGCGTGCCGGTGCCGTCCGTGTAGTTGGTCTCGCCGCTGTAGACGGCCGTGATCACGTGATTGCCCGTCGCGAGACTGGCGGTCGAGCCGCTGATCGCGGAGCCGTCGGACAGCAGGACCGCTTCCCCGAAGTCCCCGCCATCGACCTTGAACTGCACAGTGCCGCTGGCGCCCACGGGCGTCACGGTCGCGGTGAACGTCACCGCCTGGCCGTGCGCGGACGGGTTGTGGTCCGAGACCACGGCCACGCTGCTCGCTGCGCGCGCGACCGTCTGGCCGCCCGCCAGCGTGCCGGTGCCGGTCGCATAGCTCGCGTCGCCCTCGTACACGACGGTGATCGCGTGGTTGCCCACCGCGAGGCTCGAGAGCGCCGTGCTCGACGCCACGCCGCCCGCCAGCGCGACCGGCGAGCCGTAGTCGCCGCCATCCACCTTGAATTGGACGCTGCCCGTGACGGTGCTCGGGGTCACGGTGGCGGTGAACGTCACGGCCTGGCCGTACGCGGACGGATTGTGGTCGGAGGCCAGGCCCACCGTCGTCGCGCCGGCGATCGTGAACACCGCGTCGCTGGCGTCGTGCCCGACGTTGCCGTTCGCGTCGGTCGCGTTGACGCGCACACGGGCGCTCGTGCTCAGGCTCGCCGGAACCGTCCAGTGGTAGGTGCCGCTGCTGTCGAGGCCGGTCGCAATCGAACTCCACGACGCGCCGTCGTCCGTCGACAGGTCGATGCTCGCCGCGCCCGCGCCGAACCCGGCGGCGTCGCTCGAGGCCCACGTGATGTCGTGCGTGCTGCCCTCCACCCAGAACTCGCCGCCGTTGGGGGCGGCCACCGTGACCGCAGGCGCCGCATTGTCGATCGCGACACTGGCCGCCGAGCCGATCGAGGAGGCCAGGATGTAGTTGCCGCAGTCGCGCAGCGCGACCTCGGTGATCGTGACGCTGCCCGGTCCGCTCGCGGCGCCGCTGCCGACCGCGATGTGGAACAGATTGCCGCTCAGGTCGGTCGCGTTGCACGTCGAGCCGAGGATGGTGCCGTCCACCGTGTACGAGCCGCCGCCGTTGTCCACGACCTGGAAGCTGGTCGAGGCGCCGTGCGCCGTGAGGAAGCCGCCCTCGGTGATGCCCGCGGTGCCGCCGGTGAGCGTCAGCCCGCCGCCGAGCTGAAACTTCACGTGGAAGAGCCGGTTCGCGTTCGCGTACTCGCGTGCGATGTTCACGTCGACCACGCGCGAGGGCGTGTTCGGCGAAACGACACCGGACGGCGAGGCCGCCGATACGACCGCGGGCACCAGCGTGGGCGTGAAGCTGGCCGAGATCGTGTGGTCACCGGTCACGTTGGTGAAATCGTAGCTGGTCACGGGACCGACGCTCTCGTCGTCCACGATCACGTCCTGTACGGCGTAGCCCGCGTCGGGCGTGATCGCATAGGACTGGCTCTCGCCGTCGTTGACGTTGGTCACGCCAGCGGGCGTCACCAATCCGTTGGGCCCCGAGGTGGCGGTGATGGTCCAGATCTCGCTGGCGCGCGCCGGGCCGCCCGGCGTGGAGGCACGGTTGCCTGCGGCCTGCGCGAAGGCGGCCGAACCCATCCCCAATGCGAGCAGGAGTGCGAAGCTGACGAGCGGAGCAAGGAAGCGGAGCGGGTAAGCGCGCGGGGACTTCACGAGACCTCCAGGCAGAACGACCGCAGGGGGACGCGGCCGGGGGCAACGCGGCGAGGGAACAGGGACTCCGTGCACCGGGTGACGGGGGGCGCGGTGGCGGAGGCTCGATCGTGGAAGTTGTGGCCTGATTCTGCGTTACTCGCGTGTCGAGACACAAGAGGAACCGGACGGGCAGGCGGGAAAGTCACGCCCCACCAAACCGTGACTGCCGGGACTCAACTCGGGAGGTCCAGCGCGCCGGGAGTGCGCGACCCCGGGGGTGGCGGGTGCAGAAATGACTTGCGCCGCGGGACGAACAGGCGCCGGTTTCAGGGCTGCTTCGGCGCCTCGTCGTCCTCGATCAGCGGCCGGATGGCGGGCGTGTCCGTGTCGTCGAACTGCCCGCTGCGCGCCGCCCACACGAACGCGATCACGGCGGCGAGCACGACCAGCAGGGCCAGCGGCAGCACGATGTAGATGACGCTCATCGGGACGGCTCCTCGAACGTGCGGCCACGCCAGGCGATGAGCACCACGGTGAGCGAGCTCACGGGCATCATGATCGCCGCAACCAGGGGATTGATCCGCCCGAAGTACGCCAGCGCGACGCCGGCCGCATTGTAGAGGATCGAGATGCCGATCCCGAGGCGAATGACGCGCAGCGTGCGCGCGGCGCCCTCGGTGAGATCGGCCAGCGGCGCCAGCCCCGGGCGCGACAGGAACACGTCCGCGGCGGCGAGGCACGCCTCGGCGCCACCCTTGACGCCCACGCCGACGGTGGCGCGCGCGATCGCGGCGGCGTCGTTGACGCCGTCGCCCACCATCACGACGCGGCCCGTGCTGGCGAGCGCTTCCACCTCGGCGAGCTTGTCCTCGGGCGTGGCGCCGCCGCGGCAGGCTTCGGGCGCGAAGCCCAGCTCGGCGCCGATCGCGGCGACCACCGCGGGCGCGTCGCCCGAGAGCAGGCGCGTCGTCCAGCCACGGGCGCGCAGTCGCGCGAGCGTCGCCTTCGCGTCGGGCCGCAGCCGGTCGCCCAGGCCAGCGCGCGCGACGACCTCGCCGTCCACCGCGACCAGCACGGGCGTCAGCGTGACGTCGGCGGGCCTGCATGCGAGGCCGCGCGGGTCACGCGCACGCATGCCCACCCACACGGGCGAGCCCACCTGCACGCGGCGCCCCGCGACCGTGCCCTCCAGCCCGCCGCCGGTCGTCGCATGCACGTCGCCGGCCGCGGGAGCCTCCAGGCCCGGCCACGCCGCCAGGAAACCCGCAGCGATCGGGTGCGAGGAGTGGCGCTCCAGAGCCAGCACCAGCGGCTTCGCGTCCTCGCTCCCCTCCCACGTCGCGAGCGCGATGCGCCCCTCGGTGAGCGTGCCCGTCTTGTCCAACACGAGCGTGCCCGGGTGTGCCAGCGCCTCGAGCGCGTCGCCGCCCTTGACGAGAATGCCCGCGCGCGCGGCGCGCCCGATCGCCACGGTGATGGCGAGCGGCGTGGCCAGCGCCAGCGCGCAGGGACAGGTCGCGATCAGCAGCGCGATCGTGTAGTCGAATGCGCGCGTCGGGTTCACGCCGTGCCAGTGCCACCACGTGATCGCGGCCAGCGCCAGCACCACGGCAACGAAGCGCCCTGCGAGCGCGTCCGCGGTGCGCACGATCGGGGCGCGGCGCGCGGCGCTGCGCTCGACCTCGCGCAGGATCCGGCCGACGCGCGAGGACTCGCCCGCGCGCTCGACGCGGATGCGCAGCGCGGCGCCGCGATTCACGGTGCCCGCGAACACCTCGTCGCCGGGGCCCGCGCTTCGCGGCACGGACTCGCCCGTGAGCAGCGCGCGGTCCAGCTCGGAGCGGCCCTCGAGCACGGTGCCGTCCGCGGCCAGCGTCTCGCCGTCGCGCGCCTCGAACACCATGCCGGGCACCAGCGCCTCGGCGGGCACCTCGCGCACGGCATCGCCGTCGAGCACGCGCGCGGTGGCGGGCGAGAGCGCGTGCAGCAGCTCGGCCGAGTCCACCGCGGCGCGCTGGGCGCGGCTCTGCAGGAAGCGGCCGCACAGCAGCAGGAACACCAGCGTCGCGACCCCGTCGAAGTAGATGGGTCCATGGTCCGTGAGCGTGTTGGCGACGCCGTGGACGAAGGCGGCGGAGAGCGCGAGGGCAATGGGCACGTCCATGTGGAACGTGTGCGTGCGCAGCGAGGACAGCGCGCCGCGGTAGAACGTGCGCGCCGGCCAGACCATGGTCGGCAGCGTGAGGATCATGGCGATCCAGCGGAAGTAGCGCAGGATCGGCGCGTCCATCCCGCCCGCGCCCCAGCCGCTGTAGATGGCGACGGAAGCCAGCATCACGTTCATCGCGATCGCGCCGGCGACGCCGATGCGCACCAGCGCGGCGCGGTCCTCCCGGCGCCGCAACTGGTCGGCGCGCACGCCGCGGAACGGGTGCGGCCGGTAGCCCAGCGTGTCGAGGAAGCGCGCCGCGGACGACAGCGTGGCGCGCGCCGGATCCCACGCGACGTGCACGATGCCGCGAGCCAGGTTCAGCTCGGCGCACGCGACGCCCGGGACCGCGAGCGGCGTGCGCTCCACGAGCCACACACACGAGGCGCAGTGAACGCCCTCCAGGTAGAGCTCGGTCTCGCACAGGCCGTCGGCGCGCGTGCGCACCCAGAGCTGCTGGAACGCGGCGTGGTCGAACTCCTCGAAGCCGCGGCCGCTCGTCTCGACGCGGCGCGCGCGGCGCTCGGCGAGGTCGTAGTAGCGCGACAGCCCGGAGTCGTGCAGGACGTCCCAGGCGACGCGGCAGCCGGAACAGCAGAACGCCGGCCCGCTCCCCTGCCCCCCTGGCGGAACGGGCAGCGAGCAGTGCGCGCAGGGCACCGGGTCGCTGCTCCGCGCGGCGCCCGCCTCAGCGACCGGCATGGCTCCCGGCGGCGGCGCACTTCGCGCAGTGGCCGCCCCCGGCGCCGGGCATGTCGAACTTGCCACCGATCGTCAGCAGGCCGAAGACCACGAGCGTCGCGGCGGTGAACATCGGCAGCCGCCGCCGCAGCGGCCCGATCGCGCGCTGCGCGGCGAGCCCCAGGCCCGCCATCATCGGCACGGTGCCGAGCCAGAACGCTGCCATGACGAGCATCGCGGCGGGCACGGAGCCCGTGCCCGCCGCGGTCGCGACGTAGATCCACAGCCAGCCGCACGGCAGCAGCGTGGTCACCAGCCCCAGCGTGAGCGCGCGCACGGCGGGCGGCTGCGCGTGCACGCGCCGCATGGCGCCCGCGAAGCGCACGCGCAGG
>CAIXRL010000339.1 GCA_903921835.1 Candidatus Eiseniibacteriota bacterium
ACGATCCCAAACGATTACTCATGGATGCGCCCCAATCGCCGCTTCATTCACGCCGATCTCCAGGATGCGGCGCGAACCGTTGGCCTGTGCCAGCAGTTGCAGCAGCCGGCCCTGCGCCGCGGACACCGCGATCGCGGGCAGCCCCGCCGCCTCGCTCGCCGCCAGCGCCGCGTCGAGTGCGGGATCGGAGGGCGCGAACAGCGGCGCGAGGTAGTGGTCCACGGCGGTCCAGGTTTCCGGCTTCATGCTTCCTCCCTGCGGACGGGTTCCGTGCCCCGGCTGCGCTCCAGCAACACGTAGCCGGAGAAGCGCCGGTACAGCGCGCGGGTCTTCGGCGTCATGAACAGGCCCAATACGCGGTAGATCCACGCACCCGGCATCGTGCGATGCAGGCGCTCGGCCTCGGCCATGGAACTGCGGAACTCGCGCTCATGCCAGCCGTGCGGCTCGAAGAAGGCGGTGCCGGCCTCGGGCGCGAACCGGAACGTCGCCGCGCCCATCTCGACCTGGCGTCCCCATTGTCTGCGCATCCACTCGAGCAGCTGCGGGGATGCGAGGTCGATGAGCCACGCCTCCGCCGACGGCAGAGCCGCGAGGTCCCCGGCGAGCGCGGCGACCGCCGCGGGCTCCAGGTAGACGAGCAGGCCTTCCGCCACCACCAGCGTGCGTTTCGCACCCGCGGTCGCGCGAGCGAGCGCGTCCCGCCGCGCGCTGACGTCGGCGAGGTCGGCGGCGATGCGCTCCAGTGCACAGCGCGCCGTCTCGCGGCCCACCACGGCGGTCTTCTCGGCGAGGATCTCCGGCAGGTCGATCTCGACCCAGCGCAGCGCCGGCGGCAGCGCGAGGCGGAACGGTCGCATGTCGAGCCCGGCGGCGAGGTTCACGACCGTGTCGGCGCCGGACGCGACCTCACGCAGGATGATCTCGTCCATGACCGCCGTGCGCACGACCATCGGCCAGGACCAGCGCCGGCCCTGCGGCATGGCATCGAGGATCGCGCGACCGCGGGCACCGGCCAGGCGCTCGGCCCACGGATCGCGGAACAGCGCGTCGGGACGCGCCGACTCGGCGGCGCGATACATGGCCACCCAGTGCGCGGTGTCGGAAACGCTGCGGATCGAGGTCCCACTGGGCCGCGTCACGGTCGGGCCGCGCCACGGAACACGAAGTACACGGCGCCCATCACGCACATCGCCGCCCACAGGAAGTCGAGCCGCATGCGCTCCTTGAGGAACAGGATGGCGAAAGCAACGAACACCGTGAGCGTGATCGCCTCCTGCAGGATCTTCAGCTGCGGGACGCTCATGACCCGGTTCCCGATGCGGTTCGCGGGCACCTGCAGCAGGCACTCGAACAGCGCGATGCCCCAGGACACGAGCGCGGCGACGAAACACGGCTTGTCCCGCATGTTCCGGAGGTGCCCGTACCACGCGATCGTCATGAACACGTTGGTCGCGGCGAGCAGCAGCACGGTGGTCCATTCGGCGCGCACGGGGGGAATCCTCCGCGGGGGGAAGCGCAATTGCCGCGCGCCGCTTCCGATGTCACGGAAGCGGCGCGCGGTACGGAGAAACTAGCCCTTCAGCTCGGCGATCATGTCGGCGACGTCCTTGGCCGACTTCTCCAGCGCGGCCTGGTCGGCGGCGGAAAGCTTGAGCGC
>CAIXRL010000340.1 GCA_903921835.1 Candidatus Eiseniibacteriota bacterium
CGAGCCGGCCTTCGCCGAGAGCATCACCATGGGGATCGCGACCAGCGCCGTTCCGAACTGCGAGAGCGTCAGGTAGACCCACGCGGCGCTGCGCGCGCGGGCGCTGACCAGATCGCTCGCGACGAGCGCGGCGGAGGCCAGCGTCATGCCTTCCCACGCGATCAGGAAGAGCAGCGCGTGCCGCGTCGCGAACACCGCGAACAGCGCCAGAGCGAACGTCGCGTGCAGCGCCAGACGGGCACGCGCGCCGGCGTCGCTGCCGGTCGGCGCGTGCGCGGCGAACGAACTCGCGCACACCAGGCCGAAGAGCAGCAGGAAGGGTGCCGAGAGCGCGTCCGGCGCGAGCGTGAACGGCTCGCCGGGGAGTCCCGGCCACCACTCGAGCGTGACGGTGGGCGCACCCGCGAGCAGCGCCGCGCCGAGACCCGCCGCGAACAGGCAGGCGACCACCGCGAGAGCGCGCGGGATCGCGTGACGCAGCGGCACGGGCAGTCCCGGGACCAGCGCCGCCACCGTCGCCAGCACGATGGTCGCCGCGAGTCCCCACGCCGCGCCATCGAGCAGGGCGCCGTCGAGGCCAGCGAGAACCATGAACCGTCCGTGGTCGAGGTCCGAACGAGATCCCCGGCCGGGAGTCGGCCAGGCCGGGAATCGAGAGAGCGCGTGAAAGTACGCACGGCCATTGGAACACACGCCCGGGGGGGCCACAAGGATTCGCGCGGGGATTCGCGTGGTCACCGCGGGCGCGACGCGGTTGGCGGGAGGAGCGGACCGCGCGCTACGCTGCGCCCGAGGTCACTTCATCGTTCATCTGGAGGGCGGCATGGGGGAGCTGAAGCGGTTTGAAGGCAGGACGGTGCTGGTCACCGGCGCGAGCAGCGGTATCGGCAGGGCCACCGCGCGGGCGCTGGCCGCCGAGGGCGCGAACGTGGTGCTGGGTGGCCGGCGGCGCGAGCGACTCGACGAGGTGGTGCGCGGGATCGAGGCCGCCGGTGGCGCGGCGTTCGCGGTCACGGGTGACGTGCGCGACGAGGCCACGGGACCTGCGTGGGTCGCGGCGGCGCTCGCGCGCTTCGGCGGCCTGGACGGTCTCGTGAACGCCGCGGGCGTGCTCGGCAACGGTTCGGTGATGGACACCACGACCGCGGAGTGGCGGCGCGTGATGGACGCCAACGTGGACGGCCTGTTCTTCATGACGCGCGCCGCGGCCGGGGCGCTCAAGACCCGCAAGGGTGCCATCGTCAACGTCGCGTCGGTCGCGGGCGGCGTGCGGCCGTATCCCGGGCTGGCGTCCTACTGCGTGAGCAAGGCGGCCGTGGACATGATCACGCGCTGCTCGGCGCTGGACCTCGCGCCCTTCGGCGTGCGGGTGAACGCGATCAGCCCCGGCGTCGTGGTGACCGAACTGCACACCGTGACTGGCGCGGTCGCCGACTATCCCGGCTTTCTCGAGCGCGGCAAGACCACGCACCCGATCGGCCGCGTGGGCAACGTGGAGGAAGTGGCGTCGCTCATCCTGTTCCTGCTCGCCGACGGTGCGGGCTGGATCACCGGCGCCAACGTCTCGATCGACGGCGGGCGCGCCCTGGCCAGCGCGCGCTGACCTGCCGCGGTCCCGCCGGGAGCCGACCGCACGCGCGGAATGCTCCCGGCGCGGGCCGCAGGTCGGTCCGTTGCGCGCCGGGTACGCCTGCCGCCGGCGCGGCATGCGCGCCCGCGCCCGCCGCGCCACGGGCTGGCC
>CAIXRL010000341.1 GCA_903921835.1 Candidatus Eiseniibacteriota bacterium
ACCTGCCGCTCTACGGCCTGCTGGGCAAGAAGCTCGTCTACCACTTCCACGGCTGCGACATCCGCAGCCGCGCCCACATGCTCGCCACGCACGCGCACTCGACGTGCTCGGAGTGCGACCCGCCGTTCTGCATCCCGAGGCGCCAGAAGCGCGTGCTTGGCGAGGCCCTTCACCACGCGCACGCACAGATCGTCTCGACGCCCGACCTGCTCGAGTCGGCGCCACTTGCGCAGCAGATGCACGTCGCGGTCTGGCTCGCGGACTACCCTCCGGCGCCGTTTCGCAAGACGCCAAAGCTGGTGCTGCACGCGCCGACGAACCGGCTCATCAAGGGCACGCCGCACGTCGAGGCCGCGTTCGAGGCACTGCGCCCGCGCTTTCCCGGCGTCGAGTTCCGCACGCTGGAGAAGAAGTCGTGGCCCGACCTGAAACTCGCCCTGGCCGAGTGCGACGTGTTCGTGGACCAGGTGCACATGGGCTGGTACGGCATGGTCACCGCCGAGGCCATGGCCATGGCGCGCCCGGCGCTGTGCTACATCCGTCCCGACTTCGAGCCGCGCATGAAGGACTGCCCCGTCGTGCGCACGAGCGTCGAGACGCTCACCGGGGACCTCTCGGCGCTGCTGCAGGACGCACCGCGCCGGCGCGAGCTGGGCGTGCGCGGGCGCGACTACGTCGAGCGCGAGCACGAGGCGCACGTCATCGCGGGGAACCTGATCGCGCTCTACCGCAGCCTCGGGGTCACGTGAGCATCCGCGACTCGCTGAAGCGGCTCTCGGGCGACTCGCTCGTCTACGGTCTCGGGCAGGTCGGCGGCAAGGTCGTCAACCTGCTGCTCGTGCCGGTGCTCACGCGCGTGCTCGTGCCGCAGCAGTACGGCGTCGCCGACCTGGTCACCGCGTACTCGGCGAGCGCGCTGCTGGTGCTGGTGTTCGGGATGGACAGCGCGCTGGCCCGTTTCTTCTACGAGCAGCCCGATCGCGAGGCGCGTATCCGCATGGCCTCGTCGTCGTTCGTGTGGCGCGTGGTCACGGGCGGCGCGCTGGCGCTGCTGCTCGTGCTGTTCGCGCAGCCGATCGCCGCGCGCCTGCTGGGGGGCGCGGTGTACGCCAAGTACGTGCGCATCGGCGCGGCCACGATCCCGTTCACGCTGCTGGCGCTGTTCGCCAATGACGTCCTGCGCGTCACCTTCCAGCCGTGGAAGTTCATCGCGCTGAACGTTTCGCAGACGCTGATGATCGGCGCCCTGGTGCTCTACTTCGTTCTGGTGCGCCATATGGGCGTCGCGGGCGCGCTGTACGGCAAGCTGATCGGGGACGCGCTGGCCGCGGGACTTGGCGTGGTGCTGTGCCGGCACAGCCTCAAGCCGCGTTTCAGCCGCACCACATTGCGGCGGATGCTGGCGTTCGGGCTGCCGCTGGTGCCGGTCTCCATCGCCTACGGCGTCATCGGCTTCGTGGACCGCGAGGCGCTGCAGCGCACCGCGTCGCTGGACGCCGTCGGGGTGTACGCGGTGGCGATGAAGTTCTTCGCGGTGATCACCATGGGCGTGCAGGCGTTCAACCTCGCGTTCGGGCCGTTCGCCTACGCCCGCGCCCGGGACGCGGACGCGCCCAGGCTTTACGCGCGCGTCTTCGCGCTCTACATCGGCATCGCCTCGCTGGGCGCGCTCGCCGTGGGCGTGTTCGCGCCCGGCATCGTGGCGGTGATGACCACGCCGAAGTACGCCGCGGCCGCCGCGCCTGCGCTGTGGCTGGCGTTCGCCGCGGTCGCGCAGGGCGCCTACTCGGTCGCGGTGCTCGGGATCACGCTGTCGCTGCGCACCTCGCTGCTCGGCGGCATCGCGGGCGCCGCGGCGCTCGTCGCCATCGTCGCGAACCAGGTGCTCACGCCCCGGCTGGGCGCCGAGGGCGCGGCCATGTCCACGTTCCTCGCGCACGCCGTCTCTTCGCTGCTGGCCTACCTCGTGGCGCAGCGCGTGCGGCCGTTCCCGTACCGGGGCGCTCGCCTGGCGCTGCTGTTCACGGGCGCGCTCGCGCTGGGGGTCGGCGCCGTGCGATTCTCGCCGCCGGGACTGCCGGGGCTCGCGGTCAAGCTCGGCGCCGTGCTGGCGTTCGTGGCGCTCGCGGGCGTGCTGGAGATCTGGAAGGACCGCGGCGCGGTGCGCCACGTCCTGCCGGCGCCGGGCGGGGACGGCACGCAGGGGAGGAGCTGAAGCGGCATGTGCGGGATCGCGGGACTCTGGGAGCGCACGGGCGCGGTGGACGCCGGCCGGCTGCACGCCATGGCGGCGATCATGCGCCACCGCGGGCCGGACGACGAGGGCGTCGCGCTGTTCGATCGCGAGCGGGCGGCCTCGCGCACGCGCGGCGGCGCCGACACGCCCGCCGACGTCTTCGCTGCGCCGCTGCCGTTCGCACCCGGGCGCGAGGTGAACGTCTCGGGCGGCGAGCGCTGGTCGGTCGCGCTGCTGCACCGGCGGCTGTCGATCGTCGACCTGAAGCCCTCCGGCCACCAGCCCATGTGCGACGTGCGCGGCGCGGCGTGGATCACGTTCAACGGCGAGGTCTACAACTTCCCCGAGCTGCGCGACGAGCTGCGTGCGCTGGGACACGCGTTCACCGGCACGTCCGACACCGAGGTGATCCTCGCGTCGTACCGCCAGTGGGGCGAGGACTG